>PCTK01000008.1:10276-10811 GCA_002786505.1 Nitrospinae bacterium CG22_combo_CG10-13_8_21_14_all_47_10
CGGCGGAGGTGGAATCGCGTGGATCTTTACCGCCGATAACGTTCATCATTATGGCGGAGTCCGCAACAGTTTTGGTCAATGGCCCGATCTGGTCAAGGGAAGAGGCAAAGGCCACCAGCCCAAACCGTGAGACCCGGCCATAAGTGGGTTTCAGTCCAGTCACGCCGCAAAAGCTGGCTGGCTGGCGGATAGAACCACCGGTGTCACTGCCGAGTGCGGCGACGCATTCGTGTGCCGCAACGGCGGCGGAAGAACCCCCGCTGGAGCCTCCCGGTACCCGGCTCAAATCCCAGGGGTTCATCGTCGGGTGGTAGTGGGAATTTTCGTTGGAAGACCCCATGGCAAACTCGTCCATATTGGTTTTGCCCACGACCACCGCTCCGGCCTGATTCAATCTCTCCGTAACAGTGGCGTTATAGGGAGAAACAAACTGGTCGAGAATCTTTGATGAGCAGGTGGTGCGACTGCCCTGCGTGCAGATTAAATCCTTAAGCGCAATAGGAATGCCCAGAAGCGGCGCTTCCTCTCCGGCGGC
>PCTK01000008.1:10834-11032 GCA_002786505.1 Nitrospinae bacterium CG22_combo_CG10-13_8_21_14_all_47_10
CCTGTTGCAGGGCTTTTTCGCGGGTCAGGTGGACGAAGGCCTGGACCTTGTCCTCCACCTGGTCGATGCGTGCGAATATGGCCTCGGTCAATTGTACGGAACTGAGTTTTTTATTCTTAAGAAGTTCTCGGGCCTGAGTGATGGTTGTGCGATGCATGAAGATCTGATTATTAGTATATTTATAAACCCACTCCCCTG
>PCTK01000061.1 GCA_002786505.1 Nitrospinae bacterium CG22_combo_CG10-13_8_21_14_all_47_10
CCTTCGTCGCCTTCGGCTCCTCAAGGATGACGGTTTTTGGGGGGCAGCAATCTGTTAACTTTACGCCCGGTTTTGAAGAATCATTTTGGCTTGCTATGACATTTAAAAAAAATTTATTACTTGTGGTTTTGGTGTGGGTGCTTTTAGGGGCAACCAATGCGCTTGCGGGATCTCATGATCATGGGACCCACCAGCAGAGCCAAAACTCTGATATAGCTGGGCCGTTTGACGGAAAGAAAGAAGCCGGTTCCTTGCACTGTCTTTTAAAGGGACATACGGACCGGGTACTTTGCCCGCACTCAAATGCAGGTGGAAGCCTGGCCACTAGTATCGCTACTGATTGCGGTGGTAAAACTTCCGGCGCGATCCCCAATGGCAAATCCTTCAGCAGTGAGTTTGCCGAAATAAACTTGTTTGCGCTGGTCCACAATTCCACAAATGAAAAACTCACCCTTACATTCTTGTTAGCTTGCCATCGTTTCGCGGAATCGCTTGATCCTCCCCCTATCATCGCGTAACACCATTTCCAGTAATTCCCAAAATAATTTAGCGTGAATTTCATTTTATAACTTGAACTCTGTTAATTCAGGGTGAGTTGTATCGCGGCTCTTGAAAGCCTGAGCGAGAAATTCCGTGATTTTTAATTTCTATTCTGTTTTACAGGGAGGAATGTCCTGTGTGCTGTTCCCGACGAAGTAAATTGATATTGTTATCCGTAGTTATTGGTCTTTTTTCTGCTGGCGTGGTTTGCGCGGCGGACAATGAAAGCAAAAGTTTGGATGAACTTGTTATTGAGGCTCCCAAAGCGGAACTACGGGATATTTTTGATGATTTCATGCCCATACCCACCTCCAAGTTCAAGGTTGATCGTACTGAAATAGACAACATCAACACGATCAGCATAGAAGATACAGTTCGCTATTCACCTGGTCTGGAAATTCGCAGACGATACATTGGCGATCCAAATGGGGTAATTTCGATGCGGGGAAATGGGAATTTCCAGACCGCGCGCCATATGCTTTTTGTCGATGGCTTTCCCCTGCATAGCATGTTACGAACGCAGTTCAACGGAGCTCCCCAGTGGAACTTCGTGGCGCCGGATGAAACGGATCATGTCGACATAACTTATGGTCCATTTTCACCCAAATACAGCGGCAATGCTATGGGTGGGGTGATTGAGATTACGTCTCGGCAACCCCAAAATGAAGAGTGGGCTCTGCAAACTACAGGATGGGTACAGGACTGGAAATTTGGTGAAAGCGAAGGTAATGCGCCCGGTTACAAAACATTTTTTGCTCACGGTAACAAAGTTGGCAAACTTTCTTATTATATGTTCTACAACCGTTTAGAAACCCAGACCCAACCCACGGATCTTATAGAAAAAAATGGGGTCACCACAGGCGGGGCGGGTACGGCGGTAACGGGTGCCGTTAATTTTATTGATCCGCGAGTTCGGGATTCTATAGCATTTTCTGATGACGGGGAAGAAAGTAGCATCAATGATTTATTCAAGATGAAGATGAATTATGATTTTTCACCTCAGTTAAAATTAAGAGGATTGATTGGATTTCTCGACCGTCATAGAGACCAACTCAATGTGAATAACTATCTAAGGACTGCCGGAGGAAATAAAATTTGGACAGGGACTCTAAACTTAAATGGCAAGCAATTCACAGTTGCGGAAAATGATTTTGATGTTGGCAAACAGGACAAACAGGATTTGCTTGCAGGGTTAGGTGCCAGTGGTGAGTTTGGTGGGGGATGGAACTATGATGCGCTAATGAGTGCATATGTTGTTTTGCAGGATGATGCAAGAGACTCAGACGAAAACCCGGACTCCCCCGCCTTTGATAACAGTGGGCAGTTGACAGAGTTGACAGAAACTGGATGGCAGTTGTTTGAATTGAGATTTGATAAAAGTAAATTTCTTGGTCGGACCGATTTTTCATTTGAGGGAGGCTATCACTATGACCACGCCAAATTGAAATTAGCAACATACACGGGTCTCCCAGACTGGCAAAATTCCAATAGAAATGAAGGCACATTTGGTGGATCGAGCGGTGGTCAGACCGATACGCACGCGATTCATGGAAATTTGGGGTGGGAGTTTGCCCCTAAATGGGACCTGCAAGTCGGTGGGCGAGCTGAATTCTGGCGTTCTTTTAATGGCTTTAAACACACGACCGCGACTGAAATTGGCGGTCATGCTGAAAGGGATGAAACGGCATTTTCTCCCAAGGCATCAATAGGTTTTAAACCTACCCCTGAGTGGGACTTGAGGGCTTCCGCGGCCCAGGCAACGCGTTTTGCCTTACCCGAGGAACTGTTCTCGAATGTATCTGCATTTAATACTAATAATATTGCAAACCCAGGCCTGAAGCCCGAAGAAGGTACGCATGTGACCGTTATGGTCGGGAACTTTCAGCCCAAGGCAACCACCCAGATAAGTTTTTTTTGGGATGATGTGACAGATACCATTTTTAATGACCAGGACGACACCAGTGGGACGACTGTTTCGACATTCGTTAATATTGACAAGGTCAGGACAAGAGGCGCTGAACTGGTTTTGAAGAGAAGAGACTTCCTCATTCCCAAGCATGACTTTGACTTCAACCTTACCTATGTAGACGCTGAAATCCGTGAGCATAGGGGGAATACCGCTGTTGAGGGCAACGAGTTGCCACGCACACCCAACTTTAGAGTAAAGATGCAATCGGTTTATCACTTCCTTGATAACTGGGATGCGATGGTTGCCGCTCGATGGCAGGATGAAGCGTTTGGTCGAATTCAGAATGATGACATTCTCTCAGGGACTGGTGGGCAGGATGAATATTTTTTCATGGATATGAAAACAACCTACAGGCACAAAAATTTGAATGCATCATTTGGCATCAATAACCTCACGGATGAGGGAGCCTTTACAGGACCCCATCAATACGAAAATCGAACATATTCGATCGACTTGAAATGGAAGTTCATGTGAGGTCTTTAAACCTTCAATGAGGCAGGTTATTACTACCTCATGATGAAAGTAATACCGGGAAGCGCGGTTAATGACAAATTGCTTTTCAATTTGCTGTACCCCGGGAAGTTTCTTGAGGTTGGTCAGGAGACTTTCTGGTTGTCGTGTCTGTCTCCTCCTAAATGGACACGATAGAATGGTTAACGCCCGGATCTCAACAGCAGTTTTGGTCCGGGGCGTTTTCCATCCATAAAATCCAATAACACCGTTGTCTGAAAAGACCAGAGAAAAATCATGTTGAAGAAATTATTATTGAAACTATTTTTAATGAGCCTGGTGTTTCTCGTGTCCTGTGCCGGACCGGAAATGAATATTACTTTTGATAACAGGAGTGACGCCCAGTCAGGGCAGGGTGGCTCCAAAGTAGTTTGGGAGCCTTTGCCACGACCTGTTGTTCAGGGCAATGATGGTCAACTATTGGTCAGGACATCCGAAGCGATGAACCTGCTTTATGCGACTCATGACGAAAAAGGCCAGCAGAATCTTTTCATGGTCAACACAAAGAATATTGGCGACAGTTTTTCAGGAGCGATTCCTGTGAATTCGGAAGTTGGAGAAGTCAGTGCCCATGGAGAAAATGGACCGAAGTTAAGGCCGGGAAAAGACCGTGGTATGTTTGCCGCATGGGTGGGAAACGGCGACATAAAATTCGCCCGTTCCATGAATTTCGGTAAAAGTTTTACCCATGCTCTTCGCGTCAATGACGATGAGGGAAAGGCTTCGCAATCATTCTTCTCTATGGAAGTAGCTCCCGATGGCGGTATTTATATTGCCTGGCTGGACGGACGTGATAAAAATTCCGGTAAATCAGGAACTTCTTCTGTCTACATGGCCCGTTCTGTTGATCAGGGCAAATCTTTCGAAAAAAATATAAAAATTTCAGGAGATATTTGCCCGTGTTGCCGATCTGCACTCGCTTTCGGCGACAATGGCGAAATATTCGCGTCATGGCGCCATGTTTACCCGGACAACGAAAGAATTATTGTTGTTGCCTCATCGCTGGATGGGGGCAAGACCTGGGGTGATCCGGTGAAAGTCACCCCAACGGGTTGGAAAATTAATGGCTGTGCTCACTCCGGGCCCGCTATGAAATTTGTAGGGGGCAAATTATATCTAAGCTGGTACACGGGAAAGGATGACAAAGCCAGTTTAAATTTTGCCCAGTCCTCTGATCAAGGGCAATCTTTTAAGATTATAGAAAATATGCAGGGGCCAGTTCTGGATGCCAATCACCCGGATATAGCAGAAATAGGTGGAGAGGCCTGGATTACTTTCCAGGGCCGTGACCCTGAACTGCAAGGGGGTTGGGGGCCAGACAGGGCATGGCTGGTGAAGGTCTTGCCAGACGGAAACATTTCATCCCCCTCACCGCTTCCCTCTACAGGAAAAGGCGTGGTTTATCCATATTTGTTTAACGGGAATGGCGGGAGGGTTTATGCGTTGTGGACAGAGCTTGGTGAAGAAGGCCCCAAGGTCATGCTTTGCAGGGGACGAGTTCAATCTTAGGCAATAAATGACGAGTGAATTATGAGATACAGGGTTTCCAAATATTTTAATGAAACTTTTGATTTGAGCCATGCGGCTTTTTTCTCTATTGCCGTGCATCTTGTGTTTTTCTCTATGCACCCTTTTGGGATATTTGACAAGCCACTCGTTCAAGAAAAAAAATATAAAAAGGTTCGACTTGAAGTGGTCAAGAAACCAGAAGTTGTTCCGGTACCACAAAAAAAACTGGAAGTAAAAAGGCCGGTTTTGCCCCAGAAACCTTTACTTTCTAAACCGGTTGCAATTCCGGTGAGTAAACCGATCAGGCAAGTTGAAAGCAAGGCCATAAATACGCCCAGGCCCACGGTTGCGCCTTTGATAAACACTGCGCCAAAAAACTTTGCGGTAGCCGCATCGGCTTCAATTCAAAAAACCTCTTTCAAAGCGATACATTATACTGCTATACCGAGGGCGGTGAATGATAACACCCAAACTTCCCCTTATTGGGTTTCTTCTCCAATCGGCAAAGCTGAAGTTGGCAGGTTTGTGGTGAGAGGTCCACGGATGAACGTTTCCGCAAAAATCAATAATGCCCCATCAATAATACCTGGGGCGGGGAATACTCGAACTGCCAGGCTTGCCTCCTCAGGGGTTCAAGCACGGCTGGATAGAAGAGAATTTCATCCCAGAGGGCGAACCGGTAAATTTGATAAGCTGGAGCCAGGTTCGGGCGGCTATTCAACTCTGGTTGCCACTCACGGTAGCAACAGGCTTACCTTTAACCCGCAGATAAGAAGTGTGGCTGAAATAATGCCTGAACAGGATCAGCTATCGGCGGATGAATTAAATAATCTATGGAATGGTTACACAACAAAGGTGAGGATGATGATCGCCCGCGCAAAAATTTATCCTCCTGTAGCGCGTGAAAATGGGCAACAGGGGAAAATTCACCTATCTTTCAAGTTGGGTAAGAATGGTGAAATACTCAAACTATTGGTGGAGCATTCCTCGGGATATGAGGTCCTTGACGAAGCGGCTCGCAGGGCTGTCCTGGATGCGGGGCCGTTTCCACCAATTCCAGAAAAACTGAATAAACAATATGTATTATTAAAACTTCCCGTTGCATTTATTTTGAGATGAGCCATGAAAATTAAATTGTTTTTTAAGTCTTTGAGATTTGTTTGGTTTTGTTTGTTTTTTCTTTTGTATGTGAATTCAATTCAGGCATTTGCTGACGTCGCTAAAATCGATTCCAACTTTGATGGGAAAATGGATCAATGGAGACATACTACTCCTGAGGGAGTGGTATTTAAAATAGAACATGACACCAATTTTGATGGAATGATTGATCAGGTTGAGCATTTTAAGGGGGATAAAATCCTGGTCAAGGCAGAATTCGATACCGACAAAAATGGAAAAATTGATCAGATTCAACACTATAATAACCAGGGAAAACTGAAAAGAATTGAAAAAGATACTAAGAATGCAGGAAGGTTTGACTGGAACGAAATTTTTGACAGCAATGGTAAAATTGAGCGGATCGAGATTGATGAAAACGGTGATGGAAATATAGATATCCGGCAATTTTTTGATGACAATCAAAAATTAAGGCAAACCGATTACGATACGGACTTCAACGGCTCTACCGATCGCTGGGACTATTTCGTAAATGAACACCTGGAGAAAGTAGGATTTGATACTAATTCGGATCAGAAGCCTGATCAGTGGCAGTATTTCAAGGACGGGAATGTGTTGGTTAAAGTGGAAAATGATACCAATTTTGATGGTAAACCAGACCGTTGGGAAACTTTCAATTCATCCGGAAAATTGATCCGAATAGAAGCCGACAGAAACTTCGACGGCAAACCGGATATGGTTCAAGATCAATGAGATTTTATTATATCTTTAGAAATATCAAGGAAGGGGTTTTAAATGGGTTGGATTTCTGAATTGTTCGGGTTGATAGGCAAGGGTGGAATTATTATGGTCCCTATTTTTCTTTGCTCGATAATTGCCCTGGCAATCGTCATTGAACGAATCATTTTCTTTAGAAAATATTTTGTGGATGTGGAGGGATTTTTCAATCCCGTTCTTAAGTTAATCAGGGAAGGGCATGCCGACCAGGTTTTGGACCGGTGCAAAAAAAAACCTAATCCATTAGGGCGCATCATCGAAGCAGGGCTCGATGAGAAAGACATTCCTCGTTGGAAACTGGAAGAAAAATTGACCCTTGCAGGCCAGGAAGAAATAAATTCTCTGGAAAAAAATATACGGGGCCTGGAGGTTATTGCTACGATTTCCCCTTTAATGGGTTTGTTAGGCACCGTAATAGGAATGGTGCAGGCTTTCAATAAAGTTGCTGAGTTCGAAGGACAGGTTGACCCGAGTTTGCTGGCTGGAGGTATCTGGGAAGCGCTTTTAACGACGGCCGCAGGCTTATCTGTTGCCATCCCAACTGTTATTATGTTGCATTATTTTGATCGGAAAAAAGAAAAGCTGGCTTTTTCATTGAATAAATATGGCCAGCAATTCATTTATTCAATGGATGCAAAATTTTATCCTGACCAGACTACCCGTATCCCCTAGTTACCATTTATATGCTGAATATTAATAAAGGCAATCACAAACGCTTCAAACCTGACCTGGCCCCATTGATTGATGTGGTGTTTTTACTCCTGATTTTTTACATGCTCACCTTTGCTATCCCATCACAAGGATTGGATGTGAAGCTTCCTAATGGAACTTCATCCCATAGTGCTGAAGAGATGCCGCTGGTTATAAGGATCAATCAGGCTGATAATATTCAGGTGGGGAGTCAGTCGACCAATCTGGAAAATTTAAAGGACATATTGAAGTCAGAGATTGCAGGCAGAAATAATAAAGCAGTTGTGATTCATACCCATGATAAAACCCTGTACGATATTTTTGTTCAGGTTTTTGATTTTGCACGGCAGGCCGGAGCCAGTGATTTTTCACTGGTCATGTAGCTTTGTTATTATCCGGAATGATTAATAGGGAAATAATATGATCAATATTGTTGGTAACCGAAAAAGAAGTGTCGAACTGGACCTGGTTCCCCTGATCAACATCGTTTTTCTATTGCTGATATTTTTTATGCTGACCTCAAGCTCCATCAGTGGAGTTTTGAAGGCGGAACTTCCTGAGGCTCAGTCTGCTGACAAAGTTCACGAAAAAAATATTATAGTTAAAATTTCACGTTCGGGTTTGCTGGAATTAAATGGGGAGCCTATTGAAGGGAGTGCGTTAAAAGACCTCATGATACAGGCTTTGGCCATGAATAAAATCAAAACAATTGAAATTCACGGGGACAAGAATATTCAGTTCGAGCTATTTGGGAAAATAATTGAACAAATCAGAATGGCTGGAGCCGAAGACTTTATTTTCGCAACGGAAAAACCAAAGGGTCCTTGACTAAACTAAAAGCGATAAAAATTGAGTTTCGCTTTAAATATAACCATGTTTATTCATGTACTCATCAAAATGTTTTTGGTACATGATGTCCCATTCGGGGGAACCTTCGCGGGGACCATTGCTATAGGTGGTTAAAATCCGGCGGGCCTCTGCGTCGGCTTTATCATCCAATTGAAGTATATCTGTCATCACACGGGTGATTTCCAGACGGATGTCATTGAGGTCGACTTTGTAATCCAGTTCATCACGTTTTGCAAAATCGCGAACGATAAGACTGCTTATATGGTTGATTTTATCTCTGCTTATTTTCATAAATTTTCGGGGGGGGGTTAAAGAATAAGTCCTCGTTCGCGGACTAATTTTGATTTCACCATCTGGAACACTCGCCCATAATCCATCATATCTCTTTCATACTCTTCCGTCTTGGCTTCAAGCAAGGTTTTGACTTCCTCATTGAGCCGGTCCTCAACCATGAGGTCCTCGGTGATAATTGCATTGATGACAGACTGAAGTTTTTCTGGGGACTCTTCCCAGACAACCAGGTCTTTATCAATCAAGGATTTGACAATTTTTTTAGCGAGAAGTTCGGTAAGTTCTTTTGGAATACGCATTGTTTGGACAGTCAGATTTCAATATTATTAAAGAGCGGGAGACGGGGTTCGAACCCGCGACATTCAGCTTGGGAAGCTGACACTCTACCAACTGAGCTACTCCCGCCTGAGATCAGTCAGAGCCTTTTTCACCCAGAATTAAAAAACAATTTGTATCAGTCACTTGTATGTCTATGATCGGTGTTTTCTGCTGGTGCATTTCCTCAATAACCTTGTTAACCATCGTTTCTATTGCCGTAGCACCTTCTTCGGCAATATCAAGAACTCGGATGCCTGTGACTTTTTGGTTGTTAAGGGACATTCAGCTTAATGTTAACCTGGATTATTTCCTGCCCATAGACCACTTCCCCTTGTATTTAAAGGGGAAACAAGCTTCACGGTGTGACCAAATTTTGATGTATTATCCACTATTTATTTCTTGTAATCAATTTTATTTGGGATTTTAACTAATTCAAGGATTTAATTCTTGTTTTGAAGCCGACAATTTACAATGTTGATACGTTCATCTGTGATTTTGTTCAATATGGTTATTGAAATTAACCTGTCAATTGAGTAAGATGGCAAATTAAAATAACTCATGAAAACACAAAAAGTTGCAGGGATGTAATGATTTTCCGGGTTTCCACTTTTTGTTTTGGATTGGGCTTAAATTTGCTTCAGCGAGGGAGTTTGTGGTTAAAGAAATAACTTTTACGGAAAAAATACCTATTACCCACCACCTGATAGAACTGAAAAACAGGTTGGTGCAGGTGACCCTGGTTGTCGCCTTGTTTTTTGGTGTTTGTTTTTACTTTATCGACTTTCTTTTGCTGTGGTTGCAAGACCCGTTGCCTAAAGAATATGCCGAACTCACTTTCATAACACCTACAGAACCCTTTTTCACGGCTATGAAGGTTTCCTTCATGGGGTCCATGTTCATTTCCATGCCGTGGATTTTGTACCATGTCTGGGGCTTCATCGCTCCTGGCTTGAAGGTTAAAGAAAAAAAGATCACCGCCTTATTTGTTGCCTTTGGAACCGCGTTCTTCCTCTTTGGTGGCTTGTTTTGTTATTTTCTGGTTGTTCCTCTCGGGTTGAAATTCCTGCTTAATTACGGCACGGCCTGGTGGAAAATGCAGGTCACCATTGGTTTTTATTTTTCCTTTGTCGTGAAGATGATTCTGGCTTTTGCCTTTGCGTTTCAAACGCCACTAATCATGGTTTTATTGACCAAATTCGGAGTGATCAATACCGTAAAGATGAAGCTCTACCGCAAATGGGCATTTCTCGGCACGTTTGCGATAGCCGCAGTTTTAACTCCGCCGGATGTTATCACCCAGGTGTTATTAGCGTTTCCGCTTTATGGTTTGTATGAATTTGGTGTTGTGGTATCCCGATTTTTTGAGGACCCTAAAAACCGGGAATTGGCATTCAAACAAATGCAGGCAGAAGCGGCCGCCAGAAAAGCCGCTAAAGAAGCGGCTCGAAGGGCGGCGATGGCGAGTAAACCCAAGAATGTCAAGAAAACCCGCAAGGCTTCCTGATCAAACCAAAAATACAAGGACAGAAATTAATCGAGGATAGTGAAACACGATTAAAACTTCCGCGATAGAGAAGCATGCATGCACCAGAACCGGGGCTATTATTGATCCGGTAGCCCTCAAGAGTCCTGCTGATACCATTCCCAGAAGCAAATTCCCCATACTCAGTTCGAAATGAATCAGGCTGAATAACAGGCCGCCGCCAAGGATCACTTGCCCGGTATTTTGTTTTTTTAGCAGGTTATTGATAACCAGACCCACCACAAATACCTGGTCGAGGAAGGGAATCAGCAGGGTGGTAAAAAACAAACCCGGCAGTGACTTATTGAATCCCATTTCCTCAGGAACCCTCAGGTCTGCGCCGGTAAATAATTCTGATTGGGCCCACCCAGCTTTCACCAATAAGCCATCCAAAAGAGGTACTCTTATGATTGGGAGTATCCCCAATAGAGCTCCCGTCAACAGTGCTTTTCCTGTGATATTAAGGCCTAATTGCTGGGGAGTCACACATTTTAAGGCAAGAACCAGCATCAAAGTCAGGGCGTAATAAAAGATGTGCCAGAACTCATAAATAAATGGGTTCCCCAAAAAAGCAAGGTGGACGGCTGGAAATAATAACAGGAAATAGAAAGCCAGAATGGGAGTGAGAATTTTCACATTACAATGTTGAAAATTAGTTTTAAGGCCGCCTGAGAATTGCCGTCAGAGTTTCCGGAAATTTTAGCGTTGGGTTTTTGAGGATTTGAGGGATCCTGAAAGATGGACGGGTGGTTCAACTGGCGATTTTTGACCGCTTATATGTTTTTCCGGGTCGTAAAATAAGCCCAGGCCGCTGATATGGGCCGAAGAATTTTTATTGTCCTGAGAGTAAAGCTCATTCTGCAAATGCGTGGCGTTGAGATAAAAACCCCCAAAGATCAGCGCCGAAAGTATGCAGGACTCAAGAAATACGTTTTTCCACATAACAGGTTGGTTAA
>PCTK01000162.1:0-306 GCA_002786505.1 Nitrospinae bacterium CG22_combo_CG10-13_8_21_14_all_47_10
TTATGCAAAGGGCTCCTTCTCAACGGGGGAGTTTTTTACTGGTGTCCCTCTTCTGTGGTTACAACCCCTGTTGTACCAAATTAGTACCAATGAGTACCAATGAGTAACTTGACTTGTTACTCGGAATTAGGGTATAGTCCATTAAATAAACTCTTTAAAATAGTCCTGTGAGGCTATTAAGGGAAAAAGCGATGTTTATCCTGAAATTTATTTTTATAACCTCCTGTGCAGGCATCATTTAGCCTTCAGGGGGTTTTTTTTGTTTCCATCTTATGAGTCCAATATGAGTCCAATCCTCCTAAACGC
>PCTK01000162.1:387-1891 GCA_002786505.1 Nitrospinae bacterium CG22_combo_CG10-13_8_21_14_all_47_10
GGGAATTCGAACCCGTGGTGTTGCCCTTTCCCAGAGGCTAAAAGAAAAAATCAAGGAAATTGAGAAGGTCACGGTGGACCATGGAATCCTGGACATAACGCTTTACAGGGATGATCTGGGCGCGGGAATTCAAAAACCGGAGTTAAAAAAAACTGAAATTTCATTTGCTCTGGAAAATAAGCATATTATCCTCTGTGATGACGTTTTGTTCACAGGAAGAACCATCCGCGCGGCTATTGACGCCCTTATGGATTTTGGACGTCCCTCTTCTGTCCAATTGGCGGTATTGATAGATCGAGGCCATCGCGAATTGCCCATCAGGCCTGATTATGTAGGCAAAAATGTCCCTACAGCCAAATCTAAACGTATTCAGGTTTTATTGAAAGAGGAAGATGGCGAAGACAAGGTGATTATTCAGGAACAGACCAACTGATGCTTCTTTCGACCAAAAATATATTAAGCACAAAAGAGCTAACAAAGCAGGATATTCAACAAATTCTGGATACGGCGGATTCGTTTAAAGAAATTTCTACCCGATCCATTAAAAAGGTTCCCACCCTTAGAGGCAAAACCATCATCAACCTGTTTTTTGAACCGAGCACTCGAACCAGAACTTCCTTCGAAATAGCCGGAAAGCGTTTGAGCGCTGATGTAATAAATATATCGGGTTCGACGAGTAGCGCCGTAAAAGGAGAAAACATAATTGACACGGCGCGGAACCTTGAAGCCATGACCCCTGATATCCTGGTGGTTCGGCATCAATGTTCGGGTGTCCCTGCACTCCTGTCTCAATTTGTGGACAGTCCCATCATCAATGCGGGTGATGGGGCGCATGAGCACCCAAGCCAGGCATTGCTGGACCTCCTGACCATTCGCTCTCACAGGGGAAATTTAGAAGGCCTTAAGGTTGCGATTGTTGGGGATATCACCCATAGCCGGGTAGCCCGTTCCAACATCAAGGCAATGCAAACTATGGGTATGAAAGTTCGGGTTGTCGGCCCTCCCCCACTCATTCCGGTTGGTTTGGAAAGCCTGGGCATAGAGGTGAGCCATAATCTTACGACAGCTATTGAAGACGTGGATGTGGTCATGATTCTTCGTATTCAGTTGGAGCGGCAGAACCAGGGGCTTTTGTCCAGCCTGCGGGAATACTCCAACTATTTTTGCCTGACAGCAAAAGCTCTGGCTAAAGCACGGGATGATATTCTTATAATTCATCCGGGACCCGTCAACAGAGGGATAGAAATAGCTTTAGATGTGATGGAAAGTCCTCGTTCTCTAATATTGAATCAAGTTACCAATGGAGTTGCTATCAGAATGGCTCTTTTTTATCTATTACTGGGGGAGGGTAATGCAAACCCTAATTAAAAATGGCCACGTTATTGACCCTGCCAATCAGGTCGATGGCTCGTTTGATATTCTAATCAGCGACGGGAAAATTGAGGCTGTTGCTCCTCATGGGAAAATTGCAATAAAAGACACCCAGGTAGTCGATGCAAAGGGT
>PCTK01000162.1:2065-6969 GCA_002786505.1 Nitrospinae bacterium CG22_combo_CG10-13_8_21_14_all_47_10
ATCCTCTCTCAGGCCAGGAAAACAGGCTTGATAAATATCTTTCCCATTGGGGCTATCACCAGGGGTTTAAAAGGCGAAATATTGTCGGACATGGGGGAACTGAAAGAATCCGGGTGCATTGGTTATTCTGATGATGGAAGGCCTGTCATGAACAGTGAACTGATGCGGAGAGCATTGGAGTACAGCCGAATGTTTAACCTCCCCTGTATCCAACACAGCGAAGTTCTGGATTTGACCCGTGGAGGTTGCATGAACGAGGGCGTTGTCTCTACAGAGTTGGGGTTAAAAGGAATGCCCGTCGAAGCGGAAGATATAATGGTATTCCGTGACATTAGTTTACTCCATAAAACGGGAGGTCGGCTCCATGTGGCCCATATAAGCAGTGGTGGGGCCGTTGAACTGGTACGCCAAGCCAAGGCCAAGGGCCTTCCTGTTACTTGCGAAGTTGCTCCGCACCATTTTACTCTCACGGAAGAAGCCTGTCGCAATTATGACACCAATACAAAAATGAGCCCTCCACTGAGAACCAACGAAGATATAGAACTCATTAAAGAAGGCCTGAGAGACGGAACCATTGATATGATCGCTACAGATCACGCTCCTCATAACCTTGCTGACAAACAGGTAGAGTTCGATAATGCATGTTTTGGAATCGTTGGATTGGAAACCGCTCTTCCCCTTACCCTTAAACTGGTCGATGAAAAAGTAATCACTTTACAAAAAGCGATAGACCTTCTCACCCGGCAACCTTGTCGAGTTTTCAATTTAGATAAAGGGACTCTGGGAATCGGAAAAGATGCGGACATTGTCATTTTTAATCCCGAAACCAAATACGTCATAGAGCCTGAAAAATTCAAGTCTCGCAGTAAAAACTCTCCTTACAAAGGTTGGAAGGTGCGCGGTAAAGTCCTTCATACCTTTGTTGCGGGGAAGCCTGCATATTCAGCCCACAACGAATAACAACTTAACGAATTTCTAAAAAAATGAAGAAAGTATATTTAGCGCTGGCTGATGGTAAATTCTATGAAGGCAACCATTTTGGCGCCGAAGGTGAAGTTGACGCGGAAATTGTGTTCAATACAAGTATGTCCGGTTATCAGGAAATACTCACCGATCCGTCCTATTGTGGACAAATGGTGCTGATGACCTATCCGCTTATTGGTAATTATGGCATTAACCCTGAGGACTTTGAATCCGACCGCCCTCACCTTTCCGGTTTTATCATTAAGGAACTTAGCGGCATAGCCAGTAACTGGAGATCGCGGGAAACACTGGCAGATTTTTTAAAAAGATTTGGCATCATCGGTATTGAGGGAATCGACACGCGTGCCTTGACACGGCATATTCGGGAAAAAGGCGCTCAACAGGCAGTGCTGTCAACAGTAAGCCAGAAACCGGAAGAACTGGTTCGCAAGGCGCAAAACTCCCCTGGGTTAATAGGCAGGGACCTCGTTAAAGAAGTAACTTGTCGGGAACCCTATGACTGGGAAGAAGGTGAATGGGAAATCCGCAATGGTGAGACCTCTCTTAAGCCTGCTTCCAATAAAAAATATTTTGTAGTGGCCTACGATTTTGGCATAAAGAGAAATATATTGAGGAAACTGTCTGAAGCCGGTTGCCGGGTACGGGTTGTCCCCGCATCCACTCCAGCAGAGGATGTGCTGGCCCTGAATCCGGATGGAGTGTTTTTGTCCAATGGACCGGGTGATCCGGAAGGTGTCCCGTATGCGGTTAGTAATATTAAATTTCTCTTGGGTAAAATCCCGATTTTTGGTATTTGTCTAGGACATCAAATTCTGAACCTGGCTTTAAATGGAAAAACATTCAAACTCAGGTTTGGGCATCATGGAGGAAACCATCCCGTAATGGATATCCCATCAGGAAAAGTAGAAATCACTTCGCAAAACCATGGGTTTGCGGTAGCCCAGGAATCGGTAGGATCTTCTATAGAAGTGACATCCGTCAACTTAAATGACCAAACGGTTGAAGGCATTTGCCATAAGGAGTGGCCTGTTTTCTCCGTTCAGTACCATCCCGAAGCCTCGCCGGGCCCACATGATTCGAGCCACCTTTTTCAGCGATTCACAAAGCTTATGAAAGCAGGAGTTTGATGCTCAAGGAAAATTTAGAGCAACTCTTCGAGTTTATTGCCCAGCATATCCCCGCAGACCAAATCATGCAGGCAAAAAAAGACTACCAGAAGACAACCGGGGAAATCTATGAGGACGACCAATCTTACAACATGAGAATGGCCCTGTTTCTGGAATGGTACTTGCTGGATAATTATGTTCCAGGGACTCAAAAAACCATTCTGGAAAACATGATAGAGGGAAATCAATCCACATGGGCTCAAAACCACCTGGAAATTTGCCAAGACATCGCCAAAAATATTCAGGGGCTTTTTGAGGTTAAAAAAGTTCGCGATAATTTCGTAATTGTTTTGGATTTGTTTGCAGATGAAAAGTATCAGGTTGAAGAGCTGGACTCAAAATTGGTATTTAGAAAAAATGATATTTTCCAGGGTCGTATTGCCCCACATCATGACAAATGGTATTTCACAGGTTATTTCTGTTTTCACCCCCCAAAAACCCACCGCTATATTAAAGATGAGGCCAAAAAAATATTTTTAATCCATAAAGGTTGGGGAAAGGAACTCCTCAAACTTGAAAAAGAATTACAAAATAAACAGAAAGAATCCTTAAAGAATTGCAAATATATTGAAAAAATCAAAACCAAAATCGAACGTCTGGATTCTGGCCCCAAAAGGGATCAATTCATAAATGAGCTTTCAGCGCTGGAAGAAAACAAGTCCAAACTGGAAATAAGGATTCATGAAAAAAACCTGGAAATCTCTCAACTAAAAACTGAAAAATTTAAACTTGAAGGACGCAGATTGATTTCAGAACTGATAAACAAACTGGCTTATATGAATCTAAAATGGGAACGATCCCGGCAAATAGAAATTTCTGATATATATAAAAACTAATAATGCCTAGACGAACTGATATAAAAAAGATTCTTCTTATCGGCGCCGGCCCAATTGTTATCGGGCAGGCTTGCGAATTCGACTATTCAGGAACCCAAGCCTGCAAATCACTCAAGGAAGAAGGCTATGAAATCATTCTGGTAAATAGCAATCCCGCCACCATTATGACTGATCCTGAATTTGCGGACCGCACCTATATAGAACCCGTCACAACCGAGGTGGTCGAAAAAATTATTGCGCGTGACAGGCCCGATGCGTTACTTCCAACCATGGGAGGGCAAACTGCCTTGAATATAGCGTTGGAGCTTGCCGAAAAAGGAATTCTTGAAAAATACAATGTGGAATTGATTGGCGCTAATGTTGCTACTATTAAAAAAGCGGAAGATCGAACTCTTTTTAAAGAAGCCATGTTTCGTATTGGTCAAAAGGTTCCTCCCAGTGGTCATGCTGAAACATTGCAGGAAGCCTGGAAAATTGTAGAAGATACCGGCTTTCCCGCCATCATACGTCCCTCCTATACATTAGGGGGAACTGGGGGAAGTATTGCCTATTCCAGGGATGAGTTTGCATCGCTGGTTCAGTTTGCCCTTAAAGCAAGTCCAGTGACCCAGGTATTGATCGAAAAATCCCTCATTGGTTGGAAAGAATATGAGTTAGAAGTGATGCGGGACTTGAAAGACAATGTGGTAATAGTCTGTTCAATAGAAAACCTGGATCCTATGGGAATTCATACTGGGGACAGTATTACGGTAGCGCCTGCCCAAACTCTTACCGATAAAGAATATCAAATAATGCGGAACGCGGCGATTGATATTATCCGCGAAATTGGTGTTGAGACAGGTGGCTCAAATATCCAGTTTGCCATTGACCCGAAAACCGGTGAAATGATTGTCATTGAGATGAATCCTCGGGTATCAAGAAGCTCCGCTTTGGCATCTAAAGCTACAGGTTTTCCAATTGCGAAATTCGCGGCAAAATTAGCGGTTGGCTATTCCCTGGATGAAATTAAGAATGATATTACAAAGGTCACACCCGCTTCTTTTGAACCAACCCTTGATTATTGTGTCGTTAAAATCCCACGTTTCACTTTTGAGAAATTTTTCCAGACGGAACCAATCCTGTCGACCCAAATGAAATCGGTTGGTGAAGTCATGTCCATTGGCCGCACCTTCAAGGAAGCACTGCTGAAATCCATTCGGTCCACAGAAACCGGGTTTTATGGTTTTGAAGAAAACTTTCGTTTCAGCCTGAACCATATTGGTTTGTCCCCGGAGCAGGAAAAGGAAAAGCTCCTGGCGGCGTTGATCCTGCCTTTTTCTGATCGGCTTTGGCATGTTGCCGCCGCTTTAAGGAGAGGAATTTCCATAGACCAAATTCACCAGATTACCGGAATTGACCCGTGGTTTCTGGATAACATCAATTCTCTGATCACCTTTGAGAAAAAAGTAATAGCACTGGATGGAATTTCCAACCTGGATAAGGAAACCCTTTTGGACGCAAAAAAAATGGGGTTTTCTGATATCTATCTATCCAAGCTTCTAAATTGTAAAGAAAAAGATGTCTTTCAGCGACGCGCAGAGGCAAATATTTATCCCGTCTTTAAAAGAGTTGACACCTGTGGTGCTGAATTCGAGGCGTTTACGCCTTATTTATACTCCACTTATGAGGAGGAATGTGAAGCCGATGTGACCCCGCGGAAAAAAATCATAATTCTTGGTGGTGGTCCAAACAGAATTGGTCAGGGAATAGAGTTCGACTATTGCTGTGTTCACGCATCTTTTGCCCTTAAGGAAGATGGTTATGAAACAATTATGATCAACTGCAATCCCGAAACAGTGAGTACCGATTATGACACTTCAGACAGGCTTTATTTTGAACCTTTGACTTTTGAAGATGTCATGAATATTGCGCGGGTAGA
>PCTK01000162.1:6998-9388 GCA_002786505.1 Nitrospinae bacterium CG22_combo_CG10-13_8_21_14_all_47_10
GAGGCCAAACGCCATTAAGACTGGCATTGGATTTAATGAATGCGGGTGTACCCATTATTGGAACTAATCCCGTCGATATTGACCGGGCTGAAAATAGAAAACTCTTCAAGGAAGTATTAGAAAAATTGGGGCTTCGTCAACCTGCTAATGGAACCGCCGTTTCCTATCAGGAAGCCCGTGAAATCGCTGAGGAAATTGGTTATCCCGTAGTAGTCCGTCCCTCATATGTCCTGGGAGGGCGGGCTATGGAAATTGTGTACAGCCGCGATCGGCTCGAATATTATATGCAACATGCGGTCAATGCGTCTCCCGAACATCCCGTATTGATTGACGATTTTTTGTCAGATGCCATTGAAATTGATGTTGATGCTATTTCTGATGGCAAAGATGTGGTCATTGGCGGAGTGATGGAGCATATCGAAGAAGCCGGGATACATTCTGGCGACAGCGCCTGTTCCCTTCCCGCATTTTCCCTGCCATCTGAAATGATTGATGAAATTAAAAAACAGACGCAAGCGCTGGCAAGGGAGCTTAAAGTCATCGGACTGATAAATATTCAATTCGCCGTTAAGGATAAAACTGTTTATATTATTGAAGTGAATCCGCGCGCTTCACGCACAATTCCATTTGTCAGTAAAACCATCGGGGTTGCTTTGGCTAAAATTGCCGCCAGGGTTATGGCGGGGAAAACCCTGCACGAATTAGGTTTCACAAAAGAAGTGACTTTTTCTCATATTGCTGTAAAAGAGTCCGTTTTTCCTTTTAATAAATTCCAGGATGTGGATGTTTTATTAGGGCCTGAAATGAAGTCTACCGGCGAAGTCATGGGGATAGATACCCTTTTTGGCCGGGCTTTTGCGAAATCACAATTAGCGACGGGGATCAAACTTCCTTTGGAGGGCACCGCTTTCATCAGCGTCAAGGATTCTGACAAACAAAAAGCCATTGCGATTGGTAAAGGCCTTATGGAACTTGGTTATAATTTAATCGCTACGCGGGGCACTGCTGATTACTTGGGAAAAAATGGAGTAAAAATATCATCCATTAATAAAGTCAAGGAAGGGTCTCCCCATATTGTTGAGGCCATTGAGGCAAAACAAGTAGATATTGTTATAAACACAGTATTTGGTGAGCAATCAATAAAGGATTCATTTTCCCTCAGGAGAGGTTCGCTGAATCATAATTTGCCCTACTGCACGACTATGGCGGGCGCATTAGCTTTGACAGGTGCGTTGAAAGCCATCAAAGAAGGTGATCTGACGATCACATCCATACAGGAGTATGGAGCCGTATCCTGAGAATACGCCCCTGTCAGTTTACAGAACGAATTCCATGAAATTCCCACCAGGGTACCTCTTCTTCCAGGCCTATAGGATTGATGTTAGTTGACGAAAGGCCACGTTTCCTAAATGGGGTTATAGACTGAACAATAAATCCAGTTTCAAAATCCTTCCCAGCCAGCGGCATGGCCTTTGCGGTCCCTTCCCAAGTATGCAGTATTTGAATGACTCCGGCTCTCACATAAACATCACCCAGATCCGTTGGGGTATAAAGGTCCTTCAACCCCAGACCCACAGCAGTTACCTGAAGCTGGTCGCCAATTCGAATTCCATTTGATAAACCAAGGTTGATGAAAATTTCCTCTTCAATTTCTGGTTCTTTAACTCCGTTCTTATAAATTTCATTTCTTTTCGTGGCAATTATTTGCCCTTCCAATAGAAGGGAGTCCAGTATTTCAGCAATATAGGATCCCAGTTGGAGCCTTAAAGAATCTAATGCCTTATTCATAGAGCTTAACCCGGTTGTTCCATCACCATTGGGTGAGTTCAACTTTTCTATGGAGAAGGGTTCAGTGCCGGAGCTGGACGATATTTTAAAAGTTTTCTCATTAAGAACACGTCCGGTATTGTTTTGAACAAGCTCAATATGGATATGTATTTCGGCTTTTTCCCGGTGTAGAGAACCAGAATCGTCTTCCATATCTGGCAGAAATTTAATGATTTTCCCCCTTATTTCAGTATAGGCGGATTTTTTGGGGGTCTCCCCTAATGCAACCGGCCAAAGGCTATCCTGATCCATCCTGCCAGATTTTCCACCCATTTCTTGTGAAGGCTTTTGCGTCATTTCCGGCATCCTATTGCCAGTAGCAGGGATCACTTGATAGCGTTTTTGCCGTAATAGTTCCCAGGCAATTAGTTCCGCAATAATAGTATCTGGATGGTAAGGCTTGTCCCAGTTGGCAGGATTCTGGAATTGTCCGACCAGAACCTTTTTTTTATAAAATGCCTCGGATGGATCCGGAAAAATGGATAGCAATAATACAAAAATGATTAATTTCAGCCCAGCCTTATTATTCATAAAAATTTACAGGTAAAATTTTTCAAGTTATA
>PCTK01000162.1:9402-10791 GCA_002786505.1 Nitrospinae bacterium CG22_combo_CG10-13_8_21_14_all_47_10
AATTCCTTGAATCTACATCCCATTTGGCAAATTTTAACCTATGGTGAAATAAATTTCTTATCTGATTACTTGACCCCACCTTGCTCAACCAGTACAATTCACCGAATGAAAAATACCTCTCACATACTAATATTACTTATCCTGATTTTAGCACCCCATGCCCTTTGGGCTGTGGAACCGCCTTCAGATATGGTTCCTATTAAGGCTGGTTGCTTCATGATGGGTACCAATGATAGCTACATATATGAAGATGATGATGACAATGCCCGAGAAAAACCAGCTCATAAGGTTTGTCTGGATTCATTTTACATAGACCGATTTGAAGTTACACAAAGCAAATGGGATTCTGCGATGAATGTCAATCGCTCTGTTTTCCGCAATCCAGACCAGCCTATTACACATATTGACTGGCATGAAGCGCGGAATTATTGCAAAAAAATCGGGCGTAGGCTTCCCACAGAAGCTGAATGGGAATATTCGGCCCGGGCCGGAACCCAGACCCGTTTTCCCTGGGGCGATGAAGTGGACGACGACTTTCTTTGGTATGCAGGAAACGCCCCTCGGGAACCCGCGAATGTCGGCAAAAAAAAGCCCAATGCATGGGGCCTTTATGACATGATGGGAGGGGTTTGGGAATGGGTCGAAGACTGGTTTTCTCTCGACTATTACCAAAATAGCCCTACTAAAAATCCCAAAGGACCAACTCGAAAGAGTTTTAGGGTTATTCGCGGTAATTCATGGATGAGCGATGAACAGCATTTGCGGGTTACGGCACGCAACCCAGGCTTGTCTGACCAGACTCAATCATTTTGGGTGGGTGTCCGCTGTGCAATGTCACCATAATGAGGTTAAAATCAATAAGCCTTGTCCCCTACCAAGATAAACCGCATTTATCAAAAACTTTCCAGAAAACTTTCGTCTGCAAAATCTGAACTGCTATTCGAAAATCATTTTCAGCTTTTAATCGCGGTTCTTTTAAGTGCCCAGTCTACGGACAAAACCGTCAATAAAGTTACACCTTCCCTTTTTTCCTTATGTCCCACTCCGGTTGAAATGTTTGCTATGGGGCAGTCCAAACTTGCGGCAATTATCAAACCCATAGGTTTGGCCCCAGCTAAATCTAAAAACATTATCCATACCTGCAAAATTCTTCTGGAAAAACATGGTGGGCAAGTTCCCGGCACCCGGGAAGAATTAGAGCATCTGCCAGGTGTGGGTCGCAAAACGGCTAATGTGGTGTTGAATGAGGGCTTTAATAAACCTACAATTGCTGTGGACACACATGTATTTCGGGTCGCAAACCGCACAGGATTGGCCCCAGGAAAAACTGTGTTGGAAACTGAATTGAAGCTTTTAGAGGTTACTCCAGATAAGTGGTTGAAAAATGCC
>PCTK01000161.1 GCA_002786505.1 Nitrospinae bacterium CG22_combo_CG10-13_8_21_14_all_47_10
AACACCCTTCCTTTAAGCAAGGTCATTTTTTCTACCCCATCACAAATAAAATCATTCAACTCATCGTTGCTCAATTTTTTAAAACCGCCACGCGGTTGTCGTGGATCGTTCTTGTTCCAGCCCACTTCCAGCCAGCCCAGGTTCCCGCCGTCCTCTTTGGAGGCAGAGCAAATGCTGTATTTGCCAGCCAGCTTCATCAGCATTTGAACCCGACCCGTTTCCGTAGGGATACTGCTGATCGTTTCTACGAGTAAATCTGCCACGTCTTTTTTGTCAACCAGAATATGTCGTATCTGTATTTGATGCGTTGCGCCCGCCATACCAATTCCTTCATTAGGGTTTTTTATCTACTGAGTGAAGGACACCAATATATAGGATTTAATTTCCAATTGCCACATGCATGAGGAAATAAAGAGGCCGTTATCATCCTCAAACCAACAGGTTGATCCTGGCATCCGTTTCAGGTATGTTGCCATTTCTATGATCAACACCACACCCAAACTTATTCTGGCTTCACAGTCTCCCCGCCGTCTGGAGTTGTTAAAACAAATTACGGACCAATTCGAAGTCGTCCCCAGTTCGGTGGAAGAAAAGCTGGATTATGGGCTGAGACCGGAAGAAAACGCCCGAATGTTGGCCCGAGCCAAGGCTGAAAGCGTCGCCAAAAATTATCCCGACTGCTGGGTGATCGGTGCCGATACTCTCGTAACACTACATCAGGAAATTTTGGGGAAACCGGTAGATGTCCCCGATGCCGAAAGAATGCTCCGCCGGTTGAGCGGTAAGGAACATCGTGTTGTCAGCGGAATCTGTGTTGTCAGTCCGGGGAAAACCCTTGATACGGTGGTAATGTCAAAGGTCCGTTTTAAATCTTTAACCGATGAAGAAATATCCGGCTATATCCAAACCGGAGAACCAATGGACAAAGCCGGAGCCTATGCCATTCAGGGTCAGGGCAGTTTTATGATTCGCGAATTTTCCGGTTCGCACTCTAACATCGTCGGGCTCCCCATCGAAGAACTGAAAATCATCCTTGAAAAAACCGGCTACGGGCCAATTCCTGAGGTTTAGTTGCCCTCCATAAACCTTCACCAACTGCCGAACAGGTGAAAAAGCCTTGACATTTCAAGGTGATTGAGCGTTTTAAACTTTGTGATTTTCTAGAAATCACTTGCGGATCAGGGCCGTTGTAACTTAATTTATAAGTAAATAATGACAAGGAAACAAGGAATGTCCCAATCAACAAATAATCTAGAGATTCACGGCCTGTGCCAAAAATGTCAGGGTCCCATTTTCCTGAACCGCAGTATGGATTGGTATGGTAATACCATACTGAGCCTGAATTGCTGGAATGGGCATTACCAGTGGATCAATATAGAAAATATTGAGGACGCTAAAAACCTTGCGCCAGAAACCAGGCGGGACCTTGTCACTCATATCAGTTTTTTCGACTTATCATGACCTTCAGGTGTGCCAGTATGGGACCTAATCGCCTATTTTTCTTTCTCCTGGTTTTTTCTCTCCTTTGTTCGCCCGCACAGGCCCAGCCAGACCCCCCACCCGGAATGGTCTATATCCCCCAGGGTTACTTTCAAATGGGCACCACTTCAGGAAGAGAAGATCAAAAACCCGTGCATTTCGTTTTCACTCCCGGCTATTTCATCGATAAATATGAAGTGAGCAACAAGGACTACTCAACCTTCATGCAGGCCACCGGTCACCCGGCACCCAGGTTCTGGAAAGATTCCCGATTCAACGAACCGGATCAACCTGTCGTCGGCGTGAGTTGGCACGATGCCATGGCTTACGCCAAATGGAAAGGTCGAAGACTACCCACGGAAGCAGAATGGGAAAAGGCCGCACGCGGAAACGATGGACGGTTGTGGCCTTGGGGAAGGAAATTCGATAAAGGCTTCAATTTTTTCTTTCTCAATATCTTTGGCGAAAATGACAATTACCCCTTCACCGCGCCCGTTGACTATTACCACTCCGGCGTTAGCCCTTTCGGGTTATACAACACAGCCGGAAATGTCTGGGAATGGTGCCTGGACTGGTACGACGAAAACTATTACCGTGTCAGCCCCGAAATCAACCCGGAAGGCCCACCGGGTCCACTGAAAATGAAAGTTCTGCGGGGAGGCTCCTGGGCCAACAGCATTGAAGGAGTAAAGGTCGTCAACCGCGCACGCAATTTACCCCATATTAAAAATGAAATATATGGGTTCCGCACCGCGCTCTCTCCCCAGTGAACCCAACCTCCAACCGGCTCGCAATCTTCTCATGGTCCCTTTACGATTTCGCCAATACAATTTTTTCCATGAACGTGATCTCGCTGTATTTCGCGTTGTGGGTCACCGTCGATCATAGCGGTCCAGACATTTTATACAGCACGGCCCTTTCACTTTCCATGCTGGCAGTGGCAGTGAGCGTCCCTGTTTTCGGGGCAATTTCAGATACTACCGGCAAACGCAGGATTCCGCTGACAGAGCTCACCTTGCTTTGCGTTTTCTGCACCGGAATGATCGGCACCACCGACCATCTTTGGAGCGGATTGATTTTTTTCATGGTGGCCAATTACGGTTATCAATCGGCGTTGGTTTTTTATAACGGCATGCTTCCCTCCATTTCCCAAGGTAGTCATGTGGGCCTCGTTTCCGGGTATGGAGTGGCCCTTGGTTATCTCGGTTCCATTGTTGGCATGTTAATGGTGCAACCATTTGTGGAAACCGATGGGCGTTCGGCGGCATTTCTTCCAACCGCGGCCCTGTTGTTACTCTTCTCCCTGCCCTGCTTTTTATTCGTTAAAGACCCCGAAACCAGACGAACCACCACCAAGGTCCATTTTAAAGAAGCGTTTAACACACTCAAACAAACATTTTTCCGCGCCCGGCAATACCGCTCCCTGTTCCGGTTTATTCTGATTCATTTTCTGGTTCTTGATGCGGTAAACACCATTATTGCGTTCATGTCTGTTTATGCCAGCAAAGTGATCGGGTTCAGCGACGGTCAGATCACAAATTTCCTCATCTCCTCGACCGTGAGCGCAATGATCGGGTCATGGGTCATAGGCCTTCTGGTCAAACGCAAAGGGACCATCTGGTCCTACCGGCTGGTACTCGGGCTTTGGATAATCTCTCTCTCTTTGGCCGCGATAAGCCAGAGCCAGGTACTGTTCTGGTTAGTGGGCCCCATAGCCGGAGCGGGTATGGGAGGGGTTTGGGTGGTCAGCCGGGCTATTATCGTGGAACTTTCCCCTCCTGAAAAAGTTGGGGAATTTTTCGGACTATATGGGCTGGCAGGCAAAGCCGCATCCATTGTGGGGCCAATGCTCTGGGGAGGCGTGGTCTGGGCTCTGGACGCAACCGGAACCTTCAAGTACAGGATTGCGGTAACAGTACTACTGGGAATCGTGGTGATGTCGGCCTACCTGTTCCGCGGTCTGACTCAGCAACTACAGCATCAATAATTCGGTTGACATTAACAGGTCGAATGACTAATTTTAGACATATCTACATTTAATAAAAGCTCTGTTGAGAAAGGCTGACCCTGATGGCACGTTTCGTTTGCTTGAGTCTATATTTTTTCCTGTTTGGCGCAGGACTCTCGATTTCCGCCAACCCCGCAAAAGTCTGGGCTCATTCTGGCCATAAACACGACGAACTAAAAATAAAACTCCCAAAAGTAGTGGCCCAGGTTAATGGGGAAGATATCAGTGGAGATATTATTTTTCGTGAATTGAAAAAAGCCGCGCAACAATACAAAAAACGCGGTTTGCCCCTCAGTGCAGACCAGGAAAAATCCGCCGCAAAAAAAATAATTGATGACGAAATCGGGCGCACTCTGCTCGTCTTGAAGGCCAAAGAATCAGGAATCAACATCACAAAAGAAATGATAGAAGAGCGGATTAAGAAAGTGGAAGCCGAATTCCGTTCCAGGGCAGTTTTCGAGCACAAACTGGCTGACCAGGGCCTAACTCTTGACCAATATAAAGCAGAACTTGAAACCGATTTGTATTTGGACCAGATCATCAAAAAGGAGATAGAGCCCAATATCCAGGTCCCTGAAAGTGAAGCCCGTGATTATTATGAAAAAAATAAAACCAGGTTCACCAACCCGGAAAAAGTCCGCGCCAGCATCCTCCTGCTGAAATTTAATCCATCAGAAGGAAAAGCCGGAGAGCAGAAAATCCTCAAAAAATTGGAGTCTATTCTCGACCAACTCCGTAATGGAACAGATTTTTCTGCACTCGCCCAGAAGTTTTCTCAGGACAGCCTGGCTTCTAAAGGTGGGGATTTAGGATTCTTCACCAGGAAGCAAATGCTTCCGGCTTTTAGCGACAGGGCTTTTAAATTGAAAGTCGGTGAAGTCAGCGATATCTTTCGCACTGGTCACGGGTTTCACATACTGAAGGTCACCGACAAAAAACCGGCGGGAACCAGCCCTTTTGAGGCTGAAAAAGAAGAAATCGTTACTTTGCTCAGCCAAAAGAAAAGTTCAAAAGCTACCCAGGACTATATTGAAGCCCTTAAAAAAGAAGCAAAAATAAAAACCTACTTTTAAAAGCCCTTAAATTTAAAACAATTTTACAAAAATAAAAGCGCAATTGTTGACCCAGTCAAATGTAACCTCCGTCAACTATTTCTACCGGTCGGTTTTGAACCACATTTACGTGATTGGCAAAGCCGCCAACAACCTTGAAAAAGACATGGTTCTTTCAATCATTCGTGGTACCGAAGGAGGAGTCAAATATGTTCAGGAATATATTGACGTTTCCGCGGGCTAATCAGGGAAAACAAAGTACTGGAATGTTGCAAATTTAACGGGCTTCCAATAAAATACCTTTCTCGAAAACTTTAAATTGCGTCGCGCGTAATTAAAAGCCATGAAAGTTCAACCTGGAACGAAAGAACATAAAGAACTCTTTTGTCGGGAGTTTATCGACACCCACCAGCCCTTCCGGCCTGAGGAACTACACTGGCCAGTTTTGGAAGTGGAGACCATAGAAAAGCTTAAAAATTTTCCCATATGGGACTACGCGGTTTTTACGGAATCCCGGGTCTTCCACAAACTCTCAGCCTACGCCAAACAGGTCGGGGACCCCCTGCTACAAGAGGCGATTGCATTGCAGGCCTATGAAGAAGGGCGTCATGCTGATATTTTAAGATGCTTTTTGCAGAAGTATGACATTCCCTTCAAGGAACTTGATCAACCCCCGCTTGACGCTGACCTGGAACACACTTTCATGCAAACCGGGGCGGGAGAATGCATTGACTCTTTTTTTGCTTTTGGGTTCATCCAAATTTCCAAGACTTCCCAGAACTATCCGTTAGACTTGATCAAAGTCATGGAACCTATTGTTCAGGAAGAAGCGCGCCACATCATGTTTATCCAAAATTGGCTGTTATACATGCGCCACAGCCAAAAATTTCCTCACCCCCAAATACACTGGGTCAAAACAATGCTGGCTTTCGCGTTGGCAGGATGGAGCAGGCTTATGGATTTAAAAAAAATGGGTAGTGCGTCATTCACCCTGCAGGCGACAAAACTGGAAAAGTCCTCCCTGAAACCCAAGGAGTTCATCAACCTTTGCCTGCAGGAAAATAAAAAGAGGTTGGAAGAGTTCGACCCCCGCTTATACCGGCCAAAACTCATTCCGCGTATGATGAGTCAGGTGCAGTTCTTCCTCTAACCCACCAGGCTTGGAGCCAGTGGTTCTGGAGAAATAATTCAGCCCCATGCCTGGTGGTTACTTTTTCCCGGATTTCCCGCCATCGATCTGGCTGAGCTTGCGCTTAACGGTTTTTTGCTTGTCCTTGTCGAAATCAACTTTCAGATAAACCGTTTTGGAAAATACTTTATCCACTGTGGCGTCTTTTTTCTTTCCGGCAAAATCAATTTTAATCTTGTCTCCCACTTGCATAGCTTCCCCTCTCGCTAAAAATCATCAACTGTTCATAACAGCATTTAGGCAATCATCACGGCCGCTGTGCTTTGAAAAAAATGAGATTAGAGCAAAACACCGGACTAGTCAAGAACTCGTTATCCCAAAACGCCCTCTAGCCCACAAGGCCTCGTTATAGCTATTTTCTTCCTTCGCCCTGGGGTGATACAATGATTCAATTTTCAGGTACTTGCCGGTGAACACCCACGTTCAATCTAAATGGGAGATACTTTCCCCCTCTTCCCACACTGATAAGCAATTTGCTGAAGTGGTGTTTAACCTTCCTCTTAAAGAGGCATTTACTTATATAATTCCGCCTGAACTACAGGGCAAAGTTCGAGTCGGCATGCGGGTCCTCGTGCCTTTTGGCCGAAGAAAGATCACCGGTTATGTCGTCGGACTCACAAGTAAATGGGAAAAACCCATCGCTCTTAAATCCATCGCTGACCTGCCCGATGCCGAACCGGTCGTGAGCGAAGAGGTGCTGGCCCTCACTAAATGGCTGGCGGACTACTACCAGTCTTCCTGGGGCGAAGCTATTCGATGCGCCCTGCCGGCTGGACTCGACGATGAAAGCCGGGAAGTTTTTTCCGTCACAGAACAGGGAGCCGTGCGGGCTACGTCCCTTTCAAAGCCCGCACTGAGCATCCTGACCTATTTCCAACAACAAGGTTCCGCTACCGCAAAACAATGTCAACGGGCTCTGGGGAAAAAATTTCGTGCCTACATCCTCATGCGTTTGAAGCAGGATGGATTTCTCAATGCTACTCACCAGACCCGAAAAAGCAAAGTCGGCTACCAGTTCATCCAGGCGGTGCGCCCCGCCCGCCTGTTGCCCGGCGAGAAAGAAATAGAACAATTACTGAAACGCAGTCCCAAACAAAAATCCGTGTTCGACTTGATTATGCAAGGGGAAATCGCTCTGCCGGAACTGCAAACCCGGATTCCAAAAAGCCAGGCCGCATTGCGCAGTCTTAAAGATAAAAATCTGGTCGAAATTTTTACCGAGAAAAAAGAAAGGAACGCCTTTGTTCCTGAAGGCGCAATGAACCAACCCTTTGGTTCTTCCCTCACATTCACTCCAGAGCAAAAAGCAGTATTCAAAGAACTCAATCTGGCTATTGAGGCTGAAACGTTCAAATCGTTTCTGCTCCATGGTGTTACGGGAAGCGGCAAAACGGAAATTTACATCCGCTGTATCCAGCGTGTCCTTGAAATGGGGAAAAGCGCCATCATGATGGTTCCCGAAATCTCACTTACCCCGCAAACCGTAGAGCGGTTTCGCCAAAGGTTTGGAGACCGGGTGGCTATTCTGCATAGCGGCCTCTCGCAAACCGATCGTTATCTGGAATGGAAAAAAATCCGCGACGAAAAAGTGTCGATCGCCGTCGGAGCCCGCTCGGCAGTGTTTGCCCCCTTTAAAAACCTGGGCATTGTGGTAATAGATGAAGAACACGACGGTTCCTACAAGCAGGACTCCAATCCCCGCTACCACGCCCGCGACACAGCCGTCATGCGAGCCAAGTCCTTAAACGCGGTTGTCATTATGGGTTCGGCCACCCCTTCCCTGGAGTCCACACAAAACACCCGACTGGGGAAATATAAACACCTGTCCCTGCCTGGTCGAGTCGGCGAGCGCATGTTGCCGCTCGTCAGCCTGGTGGATATGAAACGCGAACGCAAAGAATTTAAAAATTTCACCATGCTTTCCGGAGCCCTGCGTGGCGCAATTCGTGACCGGCTTTCCCGCAGGGAACAGGTTTTCCTGTTTCTAAATCGCCGAGGAACAGCCCGATTTGTTTTTTGCCCTGACTGTGGTTACGTATTAGAATGTGCCCATTGTAGTGTCACCCTCACCTTTCACGGCACGGAAGACCGGTTGCTCTGCCATTATTGCAACTTCAGGGCGCGCATGCCCAGCCACTGTGTGGAGTGCCATGGAGCAGTGATTCGCTTCAGTGGTTTTGGCACCCAGAAACTGGAGGAAGAAGTTAAAAAACTTTTCCCGGACGCACAGGTAACCCGGCTAGACCGGGACACAACCCGAGGCCGCAACTCTTTCGCCGATATGCACCGAAATATGAACGCGGGGAATATCGACATCCTCATCGGAACACAAATGATCACCAAAGGACATGATTTCCCTAACGTCACCCTTGTAGGGGTTACGCATGCTGATCTGTCCCTGAATATACCGGATTTCAGGTCGGCCGAGAGATCGTTCCAGTTGTTGACCCAGGTTGCAGGAAGGGCGGGACGGGGAGCCGTGCCCGGAAAGGTGATCATTCAGACCAACAACCCCGACCATTATGTATTTGAATTTGTCCGGGAACACGATGTAAACGCTTTCCACGAGAAAGAACTGAAATTGCGACAACGGCTCAACTATCCACCGTTCACCAGACTTGTTGCCATAGAAATTGTCAGCGATAATGAAGGGCTTGGCCAAAGTACAGCAACAAAACTGGGCCGGGCACTGGCAAGAACGGCTAAAAAAGGCGTAGAACTACTAGGCCCATCGAAGGCGGCCTTGTATCAGATACAAAACAAATTTCGCTGGCATTTAATTTTGCGCGGCCAGAATATGCAATCTCTGCAAGACAGCCTGGCAGACTGCCGGGAACTCAATGAACTTAAATCTGCCTCCAGTGGAAAAGTTAAACTTTCCATCGATGTAGACCCTTTTAATCTTCTATAAATTGAATCTTCCACCCTATCCATGAAAATTTTTCGATCCATGTACGACTGGGTCCTTCACTGGGCCGCCACCCCTTACGCGCTACCGGCGTTGTTTTTTATTTCCTTTGTCGAGTCATCATTTTTCCCGGTACCCCCCGATATATTGTTGATTGCCATGACAGTCGCGGTTCCGGCACTGTGGATAAGGTTCTCCTTTTTCTGCTCTCTGGCTTCCGTTCTGGGAGGAATGTTTGGTTATTTCCTGGGCTACGAGTTTATGGATCTGATCGGCACCCGTATCGTGGAGTTCTACCATTTGCAGGAGAAGTTTGAGAAAATAGGCGGTCTCTATGACGAGCATCAAGCCTGGGCCATTGCGGCGGCGGGCTTTACACCCTTGCCTTATAAAGTATTCACTTTGGCGGCCGGAGCGTTTAAAATCCATTTTCCCACTTTTGTTTTAGCATCCGCCATCAGCCGTTCGGCCCGGTTCTTCCTGGTCGCTTTCATAATTCACAAATTCGGGCCGCCTATTAAAGTGTGGATCGAAAAATATTTCAACCTGTTCAGCATCGTGTTTTTCATTCTGCTTGTTTTAGGTTTTTATCTATTAAAATTTGTGCTTTGATGGAGTCTTGTTATGCATTGCGTAATTTTCATCACCGCCGGATCAAAAGAGGAAGCGGATAAAATTAGCCGGGGACTGGTCGAGAACAAACTGGCGTTCTGCGTCAGCGTCATTCCAAAAATCCAGTCGACCTATCACTGGGAAGGTAAAATCCATGTGGACGAGGAATTTCTTTTGATCGTCAAAACCCGGAAAGACCGCTATGAAGCCCTGGAAACATGGGTCAAAATGAATCATAGCTATGAAGTACCCGAAATAATCGCCCTGCCTGTCGAGCAGGGCCTTCCCGCATACCTGTCGGGAATTGATGAATGGGTCGCCAAAAGGGACTGACCATGCCCCATATCCATATCAAAAAGGAGTGGGCAATTTCAGACGGCCTGGCCACGCCAGAGTCGTCCTACATGCGCCGACGGGAATTCCTTAAAGGAACGGTTCTGACCACCGCCGCCACTGTGGGAGCGCTTTATGGCTGTGGGCCGTCTTCTCCGCCCAATGTTTTGCCTGAAGTGAAATGGAGCGAGTTGGAAAAGACCATCTACCCGGCGAAAAGAAATCCTGAGTACGAGTTGGACCGGCCCCTGACTCCCGAAAAAATCGCCGCCACCTACAATAATTTTTATGAATTCGGGGCCGATAAAATCGATCCTGTGCATTATGCGCAAAAACTGAACACCCGCCCCTGGACGGTTCAAGTTGACGGGTTGGTCAACAAACCTGCGGTTTTCGACATGGATGACTTGATTAAAACCATGCCTGTTGAAGAACGTGTGCTAAGACTGCGTTGCGTAGAGGCCTGGGCCATGGCCGTGCCTTGGACGGGCTTCCCATTTTCAGAAATTCTCAAACGGGTGGAACCCAAAGCCGAAGCAACCCATGTGAGACTAGAAACTTTTTACCAACCCTTCACCGCCCAGGGCCAACTGGCTTTCTGGGAACCCTGGCCCTACGTAGAGGGATTAACAATTAAAGAAGCAATGAATGAACTGGCATTTTTAGCCACCGGCATTTACGGACACCCACTTCCAAAACAACACGGCGCGCCAATCCGTCTCGTTGTGCCCTGGAAATACGGATTCAAAAATATCAAGTCCATCGTCAAGATCAAGTTGGTCAACTATCGCCCGGCCACCTTCTGGAACACGTTGCAGGGACTGGAATACGACTTCACCGCCAACGTCGACCCAGGAATCCCGCATCCACGCTGGCCGCAGACACGCGAGAAAATGATCGGCACTGGGGATATCCGCCCCACCCTTCCCTATAATGGTTATGGGGAGTTCGTCGCTCACTTATATTCATAGAGGTACTTTTCAGTGGATACATCAAAAATAACCACCTTTATTTTTTGCGCCCTGCTCCTTTGCCCATTAACCACATGGGCAAAGGACAAATCGGAAACTATCCAGGCCGAGAAAAAAATCTATACGGTCATTGAGTTCGAGTCCACTTTCATGAACAAGAAGCAGGAAAAGGTGATGGATACGCTCGGCGAACCGGATGCCCGGTGGGAAATGAACGGCAAAGAAGTCTGGACCTACCACAAAATCATCAAGGACAAGGAAAAACTCTGGGACCAGAACATCATGTTCGATTTCGGTCGCGTCAACCACATGTGGGGCACCCCCCCCCCATCCGTCATTCCCGCGCAGGCGGGGATGACGTAGTAGGTTAACGGGAATGACAGGGGTTGAGGCGTGCA
>PCTK01000077.1:0-12237 GCA_002786505.1 Nitrospinae bacterium CG22_combo_CG10-13_8_21_14_all_47_10
ATCGTATTGTCATCCTGATGAGCCTTGGCGAAGAAGGATCTCGCTTTTTCTCAATACAGAACCACTTACGCAAAGGTCTCATTCCGGAAGGGGGTTCTCTTTTAAATTATTGATTGCAGGTGCGCCATTTCCAAACGGGATACATTATTTAAAAAGGATACTGCCAGCAGGCCTTTTGAGTTCGATGAGTCGGTGGCAAATGTATTCGAAGACATGCTGGAACGGAGTGTTCCCATGTACCAGGAATGCCAGTCATTGGCCGTACACTGGTGCGCCAAGTTCGCCAAGGCCAACACTTCCGTCTACGACCTGGGTTGTTCCACCGGCACCTTGCTTCTTAAACTGGCCAAATTGTTAGACAGCAACAAGGGCATCGCCCTGCATGGTGTAGACAACTCCACAGCTATGCTCGAAAAATCCCGCGAAACACTCAAGCAGTCACCGATCCCCTGCGAACTCTTTGAGGCAGATTTAAACCAGGGAATTTCTATCAAAAACGCATCGGTGGTGGTGATGAACTATACCCTGCAATTTGTATTACCGGAAAACAGGGTTCCTCTGTTAAGGAATATCTTTGAAGGTCTGGTTCCCGGAGGGTCCCTCGTTCTCATTGAAAAAATAAAAAGCGGTATCCCTGAACTGGACCAGACTTTTATCGACTTTCACCACCAGTTTAAGCGAGACCGGGGATATTCCAATCTGGAGATTTCCAGAAAACGAGAGGCCCTCGAAAATGTGCTCATCCCCTGGACGGTGGAGGAAAACCTCAGCCTCATTGAAAAAGCAGGCTTCCCCACAGTGGACCTGTTTTTTAAATGGAACAACTTTGCCGGATTTATTGCTTTGAATTAGAAACTATTGTATTCTTATTAACTCCAGTGGGAAACACCGGTAGCGTTATTTGAAGGTGAATCAAGAGGACTCAGCCATGCCCAATTACGATCATACCTGCGAAAAATGTAAAAAAGATTTCGTGATCGAAATGAAAATTTCAGAAGTGGACACAAAAAAGGTAACTTGCCCTGAATGTGGATCTAAAAAGGTATCACGCAACGTGACCAACAACACGTTTTGGAGCGAAAGCATTGACCGTTACAATTATTCCAAAACCAACAACAATTAATTCCTGTAATAACCAGATATGTTGACTCAGGTTCAGCCCGGCACCCAAAAGTTTCCCGGTCGCTTTGGCGAACTGGTCCAGTTTCCCCTGCAACGTATACATATAGAATTAACCAACGTCTGCAATTTTGACTGCACCTTTTGCCCCAAGCAGGAAATGACCCGCCATTATGAATATATGGATTTCGAAAGGGTCTGTGGAATCATTGACGAGATCGCCGAATACAAAATGGCGGAAAAGATCACCTTCCATGTTATGGGCGAACCCTTCATGCATCCCCGCTTTTTTGAAATTCTTGATTATGCCGCGCAATTAGGCGTAAAGACCGGAATCACCACAAACGGAACTTACCTTGATGAAGAGATGGCCATCAAGCTGGAAAAAGTTACCGCGTCTCAGGTGAATATATCCCTGCAAACTCCGGACGAAGAATCTTACAAAACCCGCAAGTCCCGGCGGATGAAATTTGATGAATATCATAATCGTATTTTACAGTTCATTGAAGGTTGCCTGAAGCAGGAGAAACCACCAAAAATAAAAGTTCATTTCCTTAATACTTCCATCAAATCCGAAGTACCCGGTGAAGACTGGACAGTGGGAACAATGAGCGTCATCAACAACACCAGGGAACTGCGCAAAACATTCCGCTATTGGGCGGGAGAGGTTCACAAAATCTGCCCCCCTCTTAATGAAGGAAAACGTTTGGAGGTTGAGAAGAAGATTGATAAACTTTCCGCTTTCAAGTGGAACGTGGTGGAAGTGGCGCCTAATATTTTTTTCGAGACCTACATTCTCAACACTTGGGGCAACGCATTTGCCGAGGGCGGAGAGGTGGTCCCCTCTAAAACCGGTTATTGCAGTGCGCTGACCGACCACTTCGCTATTTTATGCAGTGGAGATTTGATTTACTGCTGTGTCGATTACGATGGCAAGACCAAGGCTGGGAATGTATTCGAAAGTTCAATCACGGAAATCCTGAACACCCAGCCGGTCATCGATGCGGTGGAAGGATTTAAAAATAATAAGGTAGTGCACCCTCATTGCCAAAAATGTTTAGGAGGGAGTACCTGGTTTAAATCAGTGGTAAATCGATTAGGTTCAATCATAATCTGGAAATACCTCAAGAAATTCTTTTATAAAACAAGCTAAAACAGTCGGGATGTAGCGCAGTCTGGTAGCGTACCTGCTTCGGGAGTAGGGGGTCGGAGGTTCAAATCCTCTCATCCCGACCAGTTTTCTCTTTTTTCCTTCCTGATCCAAACACTCATTAATTGACAAATATTAATTTTAACAACTGCAATTTAATCCGTAATGATCATAGCTAGCAATCTGGAAAAATCATTTGGGCCTCAGACCTTGTTTGAGGATGTGTCTTTTCTTATCAATAAAGGTGAGCGCATTGGGTTGGTCGGTAAAAATGGTACCGGCAAATCCACTCTGTTCAAAATGATTCTGGGCCAGGAAAAACAGGACTCGGGAATCATTTCAACCCCCAAGGGCTACAGGATTGGCGCCTTGGAACAGCATATTCGCTTCACCAAGCCTACTGTTCTTGATGAATGCATTCAAGCCCTGCCCCCTGAAAAACAATGGGATCATTATAAAGCGGAGATCATCCTTTCGGGTCTGGGTTTTTCCGAACAGGATTTCCACAAAGACCCCTCCACCTTCAGTGGCGGTTTTCAGGTACGGATCAACCTTTGTAAAGCGTTGTTGGCCGACCCCAATATGCTTTTACTGGATGAACCCACCAACTATCTCGATATCATTTCTCTCCGTTGGCTCAGGGACTACCTGAACAAATGGCCGGGAGAAATGATGCTCATCACCCACGACCGCGATTTCATGGATAAAGTCTCCACCCACACGCTGGGCCTGCATCGAAAACAAGCCAGGAAAGTCAGTGGCGATACCATTAAATTCTATGAAATGATTATCCAGGAGGAAGAAACCTACGAGCAAACCCGGAAAAACCTGGAGAACAAGCGCAAGGAAATGCAGGCGCTAGTAGACCGGTTTCGCGCCAAGGCCTCCAAAGCCACAATGGCCCAGTCGCGATTAAAGATGATGGAAAAAATGGGAACTATGGAAAAGCTCGACACTGAGAAGAATCTGGGGTTCAGATTCAATCATCTCCCCTGCCCTGGAAAAATGATCATGAATATAAAGGGTCTTTCTTTTTCCTACGATGGCAAGAATGATATATTTTCAAATATCTCGTTTTCCATTGGCCGAAGGGACCGCATAGGGATCATCGGAGCGAATGGGAAAGGTAAATCGACTCTATTAAATTGCCTGGCAGAGGAACTGACACCGAGATCAGGTTCCATCATGAAGCATCCCTCCACCCGCATCGGCCATTTTGGCCAGACCAATATTGACCGGCTCGAACCTCAAAACAAAGTCCTGGATGAAATACTGCGTTCCAACCCGAATCTGTCCCTGCAAGCCGCCCACAGTATTTGCGGAGCCATGATGTTTGAGGGTGACCTGAGTAAAAAAAAGGTAAGGGTGTTATCCGGAGGAGAAAGAAGCCGCGTTTTGTTGGGAAAAATTATTTCCCATCCTACCAACCTGTTACTTTTGGACGAGCCTACTCACCATCTGGATGTTGAGTCTATTGAGGCCTTGATCGAAGAGTTGAACGATTACGCCGGTGCCCTGGTGATAGTTACCCATTCCGAACTTATTCTTAAAACTTTGGCTGAAAACCTGATTATTTTCCATCAGGGCCGGGCAGAATATTTTCATGGCGGATACGACGATTTCCTTGAAAAAGTGGGTTGGGAGGGAGAACCGACTACACAAAAAAAAGTGAAAACTAAAATCAATAAAAAGGAAGCCCGAAAACTACGGGCCCTGGAACGCCAAAAAACCCAGGCATACCAATAATCAAATCTTTAAAAACATATCCTTTTCCAAGTCCGATAATTATTGACCATTTCTGCAAAGTCGCTGGCAGGGGTTTCTCTAATATGGTAAAAAGTAATAGTAACGTTTGGGCACAGGCCGCAAACTTTCAATCTCGACTTCCACAGCTTATTTAGACACCTCTTATATGATGGACAGAATTCAACAAGGCCCGGGTCCAATTACCAAAGAATCCCTCAAGCTTTGGTTCAAGCATCACCTGAAATATACCTTGGCAGACGATAAATTTTCTGCGACCCAAATGGATCATTTTATCAGCCTGGCGTTATCGGTCCGGGATCATCTGGTTAATAAATGGCTGGCAACTCAGCAATCCTATTATGAAAATAATGTAAAGAGGGTTTACTACCTTTCCATGGAGTTTCTAATTGGTCGGCTACTGACCAACAACCTCATCAACCTCGGGCTCTATGATGAATATAAAATGGCTCTGGAGGAACTGGGGCACGATATTCGGGAAATGGAGGAGGCAGAAGTCGAAGCGGGGCTGGGAAATGGAGGTCTTGGCCGCCTTGCATCCTGTTTCCTTGACTCTATTGCAACTTTGGGTATTCCCGGATACGGCTATGGAATCCGTTATGAATTTGGAATATTTTACCAGAAGATAATCAAAGGTTATCAGGTTGAAACGGCGGACAACTGGCTACGGGTGGGTAATCCTTGGGAGATCCCCAGACCGCGTTCGCTGTTTCCAGTCAGGTTCTATGGTCACGTGGAAACCACCCAAAACGCACAAGGAGAAAAGGAGTATAAATGGGTCGACACTCAGGATGTCATGGCCATGGCTTATGACATTCCCATTCCCGGCTATAGAAATGATACCGTCAACAATCTTCGCCTGTGGAGTGCCCGGTCAAGCCGGGAACTGGAGTTGGATTTTTTCCAGGCCGGTGATTATTTCCAGGCTGTTCAAAACAAGCACGAAAGCGAAATAATTTCCAAGGTATTATATCCGGCCGACCACAATCAATTAGGCAAAGAACTCCGCTTCAAGCAGGAATATTTTTTCGTTTGCGCCTCCCTGAGCGACATCATCCGGCGTTACAAAAAGCGGCATGATTCCTTTGATGAATTCAGCGACAAGGTCGCCATTCAATTGAACGACACCCACCCGGCATTGGCCATTGCTGAGCTAATGCGGATTCTGTTGGATATTGAAAAGATGCCCTGGGCCAAAGCCTGGAAAATAACCGTCAACACCTTCTCGTTCACCAACCACACCATTCTTCCTGAAGCGTTGGAAAAATGGTCGATTGATTTGTTCAGGAGGGTTTTGCCCCGGCATCTGGATATTATTTTTGAAATCAACCAATACTTTTTGGAGCAGGTACAGGAACACTACCCAGGTGATGTTCAAAAAATGAGCAGAATGTCCCTCATTGAGGAGAACCATACTAAATATATACGCATGGCAAACCTCTCCATTGTTGGCAGTCACTCCACAAATGGCGTAGCAAAACTTCATACCAGTATCCTCCAGAAAGAAGTATTTTCCGACTTTAATGAAATGTTTCCCGGCCGGTTTAACAATAAAACCAACGGCATTACCCCACGCCGTTGGCTGAAAGCCTGTAATCCTGGATTATCCGCATTGATCACGGATTATATTGGCGAGGGATGGATCCGGGATTTATCAGAAATTAAAGCGCTTGAGAAATATGTTAACGAACCTCAACTCATTGACCGTTGGAAAAAAGCAAAACACGATAACAAGAAGCGTTTGGCGTGGTATGTAAAAGATACTATGAATGAAGACATTGATCCCGACACGCTATTCGAGACCCAAATCAAGCGTATTCATGAATATAAAAGACAGACCTTAAGTATTTTGTATGCCATCTCACTGTATAATCGCCTGCGCAAAAATCCTGATAGCATTGGCACACCCAGAACACCAAGAACCATTATGTTCTCTGGCAAGGCCGCGCCGGGTTATGCTATGGCCAAGTTAATCGTAAAACTAATTAACAGCATAGCTGGTACAATCAATGCCGACCCCCTTGTGCATGGAAAATTGAAAGTATTATTTTTGCCCAATTACTCCGTGACTCTTGCAGAAAAAATCATTCCAGCCTCGGACCTTTCCGTACAAATTTCCACCGCCGGTATGGAAGCCTCCGGTACAGGCAATATGAAACTCTCCCTCAATGGGGCCTTAACGGTGGGAACTCTTGATGGAGCAAATATTGAAATTATGGAAGAGGTAGGAAAGGAAAACATCTACATATTCGGGTTGAACGCCGATGAAGTGATGGAGAAGAAACAATCCGGCTACAGTCCCAGAGAGGTTTACAACCAAAATCCGGAATTACGAGAGGTTCTGGATATGATCCACCAGGGTTATTTTTGTGTCCAACAGCGCAACCTCTTTCATCCCATCGTGGAAAGCCTGCTGAATGAAGGGGATCATTACATGGTTCTGGAGGACTTCCAGTCCTACTGTGACATCCAGGATAAAATTGGTGATGCCTATTTGGATGCCGACTCCTGGGCAAAAACATCCATCCTAAATGTATCGCGGATGGGAAAATTTTCCAGTGATCGTTCTATCAAAGAATATGCGGAAGAGATTTGGAACGTTCCCGTTAACCCCAAGTACCCTTAATCCCGCTTATAGGTTTTAGTCAACTCAGCAAGTTTTTTCACATCACTGGTTGACCAGTGATGCAACCGCCACTCCCAATTATTTTCAGCGATTCCGGGGCAATTCATGCGAGCGTCAGAGCCAAGCCCCAAAACGTCTTGCATGGGCAATATTAATGTATCTGCAATTGAGCCCATTGCCAAAGCAACCATTTCTTCAGCGACCGTATTTAAATCTACTTTTTTCCCCAGAACCTCTTCCAGCTTTTCCCTGGCCTCTTCGCTCACCTCCTCTTCAAACCAGCCACGCACGGTGTTACAATCATGAGTCCCCGTATACAAAACACAGTTCTTCACATGGTTAACCGGAGCATAGGGATTTTCTGAAGGATCTCCATCAAAAGCAAAAACCAAAAGTTTCATTCCCGGAAACCCAAACCGGGTCATGGCATCTTTGACATCCTGGGTAATAATGCCCAGGTCTTCAGCCACAATCGGAAGGGATTCAAATTCTTTTAGTAGCCTTGAAAAGAATTCAATACCGGGACATTCCTGCCAATGACCATTTTCAGCAGTCGCATCACTGGCAGGGATTTCCCATGTCGCCAGTAGACCCCGGAAATGATCGATTCTCACCAGATCAAAAAGGGTCAGGTTGTGTTTCATTCTCTCCAACCACCAACGGAAATCATTGGCGCGGAGGGCGTCCCAATCAAAGACCGTGTTTCCCCATCTTTGGCCCGTTTCGCTGAAGTAGTCAGGAGGAACACCCGCGACAACGACGGGTAGCAGAGCCTGGTCAAGTTTAAAAAACTCCGGGTGAGCCCAGACATCGGCGCTGTCATGGCTTACAAAAAGAGCCACATCGCCAAAAATTCGAACATCGTTACTACAGCAGTAGGCTTGCAATTCCGCCCATTGCCTGAACAAAATAAATTGAAAATATTTCTCCTGGTCAATGAGCCCCACAAACCTTTCAATGTATTTAGCAACCATTTTTCTTGATTTTATTTCTTCCGGCCACTCAGCCCAGGAACATGTGCCAAAATGCTTTTTTAATACAGAAAAAAGGCAAAAGTCCTCAAGCCAATAGGAATTAGCCACACAAAATCTTTCATACTCATCTCTATCCATGCGCCTGCTAAAACGGGAGTAACTTTTTGACAGCAGACTGATCTTAAAATCCAGAACAGAAGTATATTGAACACGATTCGGAGAAAACTCAAGATCAACTTCCAAATCCCGTTCCTCCAGAAAACCGTCACGAATCATGAGTTCCGGGCTGACAAATAAAGGACTGATAGCAAAAGCCGAAGTACAGCTATAGGGGGAATTACCAAACGAGGTGGGGTTAATCGGAAGAATTTGCCAAAGGGTCTGGTGAGCCTGTTTTAGTAAATCGACAAATTCAAATGCGGAAGGACCAAAATCTCCCACCCCGTACTTTGAAGGCAGGGATGTTATATGCAGAAGAATTCCACTGCAACGAGAACCATGATTGTGAGACATGTATATTTTTCGAGAAATTGGGGTTATTGAGGAACCCGAATCTTGAGAGAGCTGGCTAAAGCATTAAACCTTGCAATCCACTGCCTTGAAAACGGGTCCCTCTTGACGCTCTTTTCTAAAATTTCAGCGTAAACCGAATTCATCATCTGGTAACACAAATTCTGCACCTTCCACAAATTCATTTGCAGAGGCATGGCGACCAGAAGTCTCACAATATTTTCAAAACTTTCCAGCAAAAATAAATCCTTGGGGTTCCGGGTAATTTGCTGGGCCAGTTTTTCTACCCCAGCCTCAAAAAATACTCCCAGCGTTTGCACATCCAGCGAAACACTGTGAAGATCAACATCGCCAAGCAGTTTTTCTATTAAATGCAGATCAGGTTTGTCTTTGTTCAATTCTTCCAACAGCCGGGTATTTAAAATCGCCTCAATGATTGTTAAAAATAATTTTGGCGGCGGCACACCCTGCTCTTTTAAATAATCATTTAAAGGTTTAAAGGAATCATAAAGCCGTGCATAAGATTCTGCGTTTTCAGAGAGGGTGGAGAACAGGATTTTATCTTGAATAGTTTTTTGCTCATTTCCCGACATAAATTTCAAAGGATAGGGTTTTGTTCCAAAAATATCCTCCAACTCTGATAAAAGCCCATCGTATGAACCTGCGGTAAATCTCTGTTTGACCGATTCCATCCGCTTTTCGAAAGCTTCCCATTCCTGGGAACAGCAAACAAAAGTTTGTATTTTATAATCCCCGGAATTGACGGCGCAAAATTTTTGTCGGCTGGATTCAAGGGTTACTTCCGAAGTCACCATCACAGCCCCATATATCATTCTTGCACGACCTTTTTTCAAATCCTGATGATGGAGCAGTTCAATTCTATGAGAATATAAACTGACTTCACCGCCAAGCAGGTCAAACAACGAATCCAGTGCATAGTGGGCGCAGATGGCCGAAAAATCCATCCGATCTCTTTCCATGATGCCTTTATAAATCAGGGCGCCGTTTCCTCTCTCAGGTACATTACTCTCAGCCACCTCAAGCAATTCTAAAAACCGAGGCTCTAGCGCAATTCCAGAAAGCTCTTCCGCATATTGAATAGCCTTTCCCGCATAGAGAAGTATCTGCTCTGTTTCAATTCCCGATATATCATTAAAAAACCAACCGCAACTGGTGTACATGAGCATGGAGTTGCGTTGCATTTCGAGAAGCTTGAGCATGACAACCTTTTCAGAATCCTCAAGTTCACGTTGGGATTGTTGCCTCAGGAAAGCATCCAGGCCAGAGCGATTGTCACGAACATCTACATAATCGTTTCTCGCCAGCCAGGGGTCCGTGAACAATTCTCTGCCAATATCCATAAAAGTAGAATCAATCTTGTCCCTCACCCAGTCTAACGCCCTCCTTAGTGGCGCCCGCCATTTCTGGTTCCATTCGGGCCTGCCGCCGGTTTGACAGCCGCAATGGCTGTTCCAACGTCCGACCCCATGATCACAACTCCATGAGGTTTTTTCGTTTATCTCTACTTCCCGCTTCGGCGGAAATTTCGCCAGGTATTCCGCAAAATTTGTCAACTTGAAATCCGCTCGGCTCTCTATGGATTGCAGGGCAAATGCCAGCGCCATATCGCCAAACTTGTGATGGTGCCCAAATGTTTCACCATCCGTCGCAACGCTGAGCAATTGAGGTCCATTTTCTCTATGCGCCTGCATTAAATTTTCAGCCAGATATTTTCCATCCTGCAAAAGATTTTTAAACGCCATGGCCTGCGACAAAGGACCATTGTAAAAGAAAACACTAATACTTTTACCTCCCGTCAATCGCACCCGGTGGGGTTGGAAAATATCCAACCCTTCTTTCCTTCCGGATTTCCCTCTATATATTTCAAGCTGATTTCCTTGATGAGGGGCCAGAACTGTAAACAAAATGCCTGAGTCAGCCATTATTTCCAGGGTTTCCAAATCTACCGCCGTTTCCGGTAGCCACATTCCCTCCGGCAGACGTTTAAAGCGAAGTTCAAAGTCCCGGATTCCCCAATAAACCTGGGTGTATTTATCTCTGGCTTTAGCCAGTGGCATGATCATGTGGGAATAACATTGTGCCATCGCGGAACCATGGCCGGAAAATTTTTCAAGACTGATTTTATCAGCCTCCAAGACCGCCTGATACGTATCCTGATCATGGTTTTCCATCCAACTTAACAACGTCGGGCCGAAGTCAAAACTTATTTGGGAATAGTTGTTTAGTATTTCGATGATAAAACCCTTTTCATCGAGAATTCGCGCCCTTGAATTCGGGGCATAACACTCGGCATTAATTCGATCGTTCCAGTCATGGAAGGGATACGCCGACTCCTGAAAGGTAATGGCCTCCAGCCATGGATTCTCCCTGGGAGGCTGGTAAAAATGTCCGTGCACACAAATAAACTTTTTCATGAATCCAAAATTTGTTTTTTTATTTTATTTATATACAAAGGAAATTAATTACTTTTTGCATTTTAAAAAGATAATTGCGAGCGGGGGTAAAGCAAGGTTAATAGAAAAAGGTTTCCCATGCCAACTTATGGAGTCACTATGAACAGGCTGTGGATTTCCAATCCCCCCTCCTCCAAACTCATGGGAATCACTGTTTAGAATTTCGGTCCATGCCCCTTCATAAGGGACCCCAATACGATAATCATATCTCGGAACCGGGGTAAAATTCAAAGCCGCGATAATTTTATCATCGGGGCCGTTCCCTTTCCGTATGAGAGTAAAAATAGAGTGATCGGAGTCACAGCAGTCAATCCATTCAAACCCTTCATGAGAAAATTCATTCAGGTAAAGTGCCGGCTCGTTGACATAAAGATGATTAAGATTTTTCAGCCAGGACTGCACCCTCCTATGAGGCAAGTATTCCAAAAGGTGCCAATCAAGACTTTTTTCATGATGCCATTCTGCCCACTGGGCGAATTCCCCCCCCATGAAAAGAAGTTTTTTTCCCGGCTGTGCAAACATATGTCCAAATAACAAACGCAAGTTAGCGAATTTTTGCCAATCATCTCCCGGCATGCGGGCAATCAGTGACCCCTTACCATGGACCACTTCATCGTGTGACAGGGGCAATATAAAATTTTCATGGTAGGCATACAACATGCGAAAAGTTAATTGGTCCTGGTGAAATTTCCTATAGACAGGATCATTTTTCATATACTCCAGCGTGTCATGCATCCAACCCATATCCCATTTCATTCCAAACCCCAATCCTCCTACATAGGTGGGTTTAGAAACCATAGGCCAGTCGGTCGACTCCTCAGCCATGGTCTGGGCATGAGGATATTTTTCATATACGACCTCATTAAATTTCCGTAAAAAACCAATCGCCTCAAGATTTTCCCGGCCACCATAAGCATTGGGGATCCATTCGCCATCTTCCCTGGAGTAATCCAAATAAAGCATGGATGCCACCGCATCCACCCGCAACCCATCGATATGAAAGACATCCAACCAATAAAGCGCGTTGCTGATAAGAAAACTGGATACCTCATTGCGACCATAGTTGAAAATGTGTGAACCCCAGTCAGGATGGAAGCCCTGCCGTTGATCGGCATGTTCATAAATATGCGTTCCATCAAACCATCCCAAAGCAAATTCGTCAGTAGCGAAATGGGAGGGCACCCAATCCAAAATCACCCCAATATTACTCTGATGTAAATAGTCCACCAGATACATGAAATCCTGAGGCGTTCCATAACGACTTGTGGGAGCAAAGTATCCCGTACACTGATATCCCCAGGAACCATAGAAAGGATGCTCCATCACAGGAAGGAATTCAACATGGGTGAATTCTATTTCCCTGAGATACTCCGCTAAAAGTGGCGCCAGTTCCCGATAGGTGAGTGAAGAGTTATCGAGCTTGCGCCTCCACGACCCGATATGCACTTCATAAATGGAAACAGGGCTGTTGTGAAAATCATGCCGTTTGCGCCCCTGGTCCATCCAGTCCTGATCCTGCCACGAGTAATCCAGATCCCAAACAATGCTCCCAGTCCTGTGAGGAATTTCGCAATACTTGGCAAACGGGTCGGCTTTCTCAACCTGGTAACCATAATGGCG
>PCTK01000077.1:12246-20555 GCA_002786505.1 Nitrospinae bacterium CG22_combo_CG10-13_8_21_14_all_47_10
CCGTTAAAATCACCCACGACGTGGACTTGTTCCGCGTTGGGAGCCCATACCGCAAAGTAAGTCCCGGAAACTCCATTCACCACAACTCTATGGGCTCCCATTTTTTCATAAAGACGGAAATGATTTCCTTCATTAAAAAGATGAAGGTCATCATTGGTCAAAAGGGAAAACGGTTCGGACTTTTCACCTTCACTTTTTTTGGAAAATGCAGATGCGCTTCGAGTCATGATTGCAGGGCCTTCCCACCTTAACGGGTTTTAATTTTTGCTGAGTCTCGAGTCCTGTTTCCGGTTATTATGGTAATTAAAGATTATGGACGCACCTTTAAAACCGCCGACAGAGCTTACAGTCTATACATCATAGCATCTGGATTGATTTTCTGATAAACCTTTAAAAGGGTAGCTTCAATAATCAACCCTTGAGCCGATGACCCATGCGATTCCAACGGTAGCACCATGAACGATAAAGACGATCCCATAAAATCCCTGGATTTCGCCCGCCGACAATTGCGTGTGGACCCCAATGAACTGGATGCGGACACCCGCGAAAAATTGATGCAAATCCGTCATCTGGCGCTGGAGTCATCCTTGGAAGGAAAAAGTAGTTTCCCCGACTGGGCCACCATTCCCATAATAGCATTCGTCACTGCGGTAATTTTTGTTGTACTGCTCTATGTTAAGCCCGAGGCACCGCCAATTGATGAAGGACCAGAGGACTTGGAAATTCTGTTATCCAATGACCCCATTGAATTTTACGAAAACATTGAATTCCTCCAGAAATGGAAGAACCAAGGTATTGCCAGTGAAGAAGAGAATAATTAATATAATCCTGTTTCTGGCTATGCTGATATTTTCAGCAAACCCAGGCTCAGGGCAGGAAAATCCCCTTAAATGGGGTGAACTGACACCAGGCGAAAAACAGGTATTGACTCCCCTTCAAGAAAAATGGGACAAACTTTCACCAGCAAAACAACACCGCTTGAACGAGGGGGCAAAAGCATGGAACACGTTAAACCTCGAACAAAAAAAATCCTTTAAACAAAAACTCCAGGTTTGGAAGCAAAAAATCCCCGATGAAAAACTTCATATTCGCAAACAATTTGCGAGATTTCAAAATCTCCCCGAGACGGAAAAACAGGCACTGCGGAAAGCGTATGAAGAATTTAAACATCAAAACCAGACAATAAATAAAGATTAAGGTTTAGGCTCACAACAATCTAACGGGGTCGGGTTCTTCTTTCAATCGGGGCATTGAGTTCTTTCCCGCAATGAGGTGATGGGTCACAATAATGCAGTCATATATAATGGAAATAAAGAGACAATATATTGACACAGGCTGGGAGAATAGCCAGCCTCAGAAAATAAGGGTATCGAAGAAAAACCTACCAACCCACCTAATCACAATATTCTAAACGACTTACAAGTGTCTCCCTGGTTAATTAAAGTTTGGCATGAAACTTGCCGTAAAGGAATGTAACTAATGATGTTTTTGCTTCTATTTCAGGAAGGTGAAAGACCATGGAAAAGGTTAAAGTTGCATACCCCGTTGCAGACACTGCCACAGACTCGTTTGTATTCAAAAGTATTTTTGCCTCTTTAGCAGGAGCTTCTATTCCCGCAGTCATTTTCTACTTTTTGTTGTAACGAGCAATGGGCAAAGATAGCCTGTCGCCCCAACAAGTTGCTATTGCTGTTCCACTTTTATAAATACGCTCCGTTTTTCTATCTTCCGGGACGTATTTCTGTTGGCTATTCCCGAGCCTTGTTCATCACGGTTCTGGTTTAATCCTCCCAGTTCAACCCACTCTCCAACCCGTCCCCTTATTACAGTATCAAGACCCGTTGTTTCTATTCCCCCATTGGTTATTCTCGATTGTTGTGGTGAAATTTTCATAATCACCTGGTCTCCCCGAATTTGCGGCAGAACTCTGAAACCGGTCTGCACATCCTTAAACTGGGTAGATTCAAATTGAGTGACGGTACTCCCTGACCTGACGCTTTCTGTTGTCTTAAAGGGTATTTGCTGACCGATATAAATTGTGGCAGGGTTTCCTTCCAGGGTGGTGACAACCTGCGTATTCATTTCATCTAAAAGAAATTTTCTTTGGGAAAATTTTCCCTGGACCGTTCCCGATTTGCCTTCCACAATCACTCGACCTTTTTCTCGGGGATTGATAATAACTCGCCCCGAATCCCCGATAGGAACTTCGCCGCTCACCTCCGCTTCAAACCCATTCAATTGCGACCGCAACCCCTGTTTCACAGTAATTCGTAAATTTTTGAGCTGGCCATCGATTTTTTCGAGCAAAGCCTTAACTTCCTCCAACTTTCCGGGAGAGGCTCGCACGATAAGCCGCTGGCGCATTCCCGTGACAGTCTCATTATGCCCTAACAGCGGGCGAATGATGGGGATCAACTCTTCCGCCGATCTATTTTTAAGCGGGAAGACTTCCAGCTTTTCCTGAGCCCCTAACTCTGAAACGACGAGGAAAAATATGAGAAAAGCGTATTTAAGAATTCTTGGCAACATTAGCAGGAAGGCTGGATTCAAAATCTACGGTTCTTGATCTTCGGGACAGATTTAATAAACTTCTGAAAAGCACTCAGGCCCTCCTCAACATACCCCTCAAATTCGACCTCCTCCATATTACCTGTGGAAATCACTTTAGGCCTGGGCTTTAACTGCTTGCCATGTTTTAGAAATTTAACAAAGTTTGCCCGGCATTCATCCACAAAGCGGTTGAAGTCATGATCAACAGTCATGCGGGAAGAGTAAAAATGCTTATGGGTTTTCTGCCGTTGGCAGACAAGTTCAGAGCTTTTGAAGCGAATTTCAGTTTTTTCCTTACTCTTTAAGAGTTGCTCATAGGAAAGACGCTGTTGGTCATCGCGCAAAAAATTATAGGCTGTAGTGGAAAGAACGAAATATTGTTTTTCTGTATCGGTGGAATCGGCCCTATCAGGGTGATACTTTCGGGCCAACTGCCAATAACGTTTTTTAATCTGTTCGCCGCTGGCATAATTTTCCAGGCCCAGAAGATGGTAAAGGTTATAAGATTTTAAAACGGAGGGATATTTCATGGTCCGTATTATACAACTTCAAAGCAAAAGGAGGCCCCTAAAATTGCCGCCGACACTTTTCCGGTTTTTAGAATAGGAGAGAACGCGACCAAATCGTATAATGCAAGTTGATATTCCAAACTGGAAAACGGTTTATGATCGAACTGGCCTCCGTCCTTTTTATACTGCTTTTCTTTATATTCCCGTTGCCCGCATTGGCCATCGGTTCAGGATTATTCACCACATGGACCCTCTACAGAAAATATGAAATTTTTAATGCCCAGCCCGCCGAAGGGAAGGAAAACCTGATTTGGGGCACCGTACTATTTCTGGCAAATTTTATCTGTAGTATTTTTCTGGGGCTCGCCATGGCACTCGCGGTCTATTATTTTATTGTTGAAAGTTTTTATCTTTTTGTATTTAACTTTTTATTCAGCTCAATAGTTTCATTGCGGTGGTTTGATTTCACTCACAATCTTTATCGGCTATTTATTCTCAAACTCCAACCCAAAGAGGCTTTCACCTCATCCCATTTCGCCATTTGCCAGGCATTCCGAAAAAGGGACAGTTTTGGATTAGCTCCTGTCTACACGGATGCAGGGGCATTGAGATTAGAAAACAACCAGCTTATATTCAAAGGGGTGTTTCGTGAAGAAACCTTCTCGCCCCGCAATATTTCCAATATCGAGAAGAAAAGCTCCGAAAAAATAAAAATATTCTCAAGCCAGGGCAACCATAAAAATGCCGAAGTATTTTTAATCACCCTGAAGGAAAAATTTTATCCGTTCAAAAGCCGTCAGGATCGCGACCAAATTTTCTCACACCTTTCTTTAAATATGAAAGCCACTGCAACGCCGTAAATGTAAAACTTGTCCAACCTGGATTTTTTACTGTTTACCCATGGGAGATTTAATAGAGCCCTTTATTTTTGCAGACTGCTAATATGGAATAAGCTCCCTGGTTCAAGTTGATTGAACTGAACGGCTCAAATTGATAAACTGATTGCATAATCCTTCTGACAATTCGAAACCATAAGGCTCATCCATAATGGCCCAGCCCACCACCCGAAATTATTACAAAGTTCTCGGCATCACCCAGAAAACTTCCAAAGCAGAAGTCAAAAAACGCTATCGGGAACTGGCAAGAAAATACCACCCTGACACCAACTCGGGAAGCAAATCAGCCGAAGACAAATTCAAAATCATCTCTGAAGCTTATGAAGTAATCAGCGATGCAAAAAAAAGGAAAGAGTACGATCGCCAGCGATCCTATCAGCAAAAATCTCCGCGCCGTCCTAAGGGGCAACCTGACTGGAACGCTCCTCCCGGTGGATTCGGCAGGGAGGCGGGCGGCAACCAGCAGAGATATGAGGAACCCTTCGCCCAGGAACCGGAACCGGTTGACCCTGATATGCCCACCTGCGGGTTTGACCTGCAGTTCATGGTCGATATTCCCCTTCCGCTTGCGGCATTGGGGGGAACCATCCCCTACTCTTACGAGAAATACGTTCAATGCCAGGAATGTGAGGGAACCGGAATCCAGGGAGATGGCGAGTGCCAGGAGTGCAAGGGAAAACAACTGATCGTCCGCCCCGTGACCCTGGATGTAAAAATTCCTCCGGGCGTGGTCGATCAATACACTCTTTCATTTAAAAAGGAAGGTGGAGAAGGACGTAATGGAGGTCCTCCCGGAGACCTGCTTTTGAAAGTATGCATTCAATCCCATCCAAAATTTAAGCGGGTCAAAAATGATATCATCCATGAAGTGACCATCTCCTCTAAACTGGCGCAGGAAGGTGGACCGCTTGAGGTAGAAACCCTCAATGCAACCACAATCGTGCAAGTGGAAGAGGAAACTCTGGTGGGAGAAGAATTACGCATATCTGGAGAAGGCGCGGTCATAAACAGGGGAAAAAAGAGGGGCGACCTCATCATCAAATTTAATATTGAAGAGGATTGAGCATGACATTCATTTTATTCATGATCGTCCTGGCCTTGTTTGTGATATTAGTTTTCTGGCTTGTTTTTCGACCTGGAAGCCCCCAACCCGCCAAAAAGCCCAAACCCTCGACAAAAAAAGTACAGAAGGCTATTGCTTCAAAACCCGCACCTCTCCCGGTAACAGGCGAACAATTGCGTAATAACGCGATGAAACTACTGAAAAAAAATCCGGAAGTTGTCAGTAAGGTGGTAAAGCAATGGCTACGGGGGGTTTAACCTTTTCGAGCCTTCACTTCTGCCGCATGGGCCTTTGCCCGTTTCAGCATTGCGGCTCTTTCCTCTGAGGAAAAATCTTTTCGAGGAATGGGTTTCGGGGCTCCGCCTTCAGCCTTTGGTTTGGCCGCTACAGGCACCGCCGCCGATTGTTCGGCTGGTGTCTCGGCTGGTTTGGCCGTTTCTGCTTTGGGAGCAGGTGCTCCGGCTTTAGCGGGGGGCGCCTCTCCTTCTTTACGGATTAACCGCATTGACGACCAGACGTCCGCGCCGGGATAATCGGTATCAACACCGATCTTCAAATCCAGGCGGACAATTTTTGCGTCGGAACACTCGCTGATCCAGGTATTGGAAGCACCCCCAGGCGCAAATATTGAATCGATGGGGTAACTCGTCCCATTTTTATCGACCAGGGATTTCACACCCGTCTTATCGAAAAGCGTCAGAGCCTCCGCTTTGGTCGGGATCCGCCAGTTATCATAACCACCAAACTTGTCTTTATTTTTATTGACCCAGTCGACATATTGCCGATGGTCGGCCCAGGTATAAAACTTTTTCATATCCAACCAGGCATCGGTCTTCTTCCACATATAACCCGTGTTTGGGTCGGTGATGGTCCCATCCCCATTATCGACAAGGGGTTTTCCTACCGGACCAGCCTTTTTTGCCGCCTCTGCCTTTTTGGCGGCCGCAAGCTTGGCTTTTTCAGCAGGCGTTAATGTGGCTTCTGAAGAAGCGGGAGCGTCTGACATGCTTAACCTCTTTAAACCGAAGACGTTTCTATATCCGCCAGAATATCACTCAATTCTTTTCCCGTTTTGCTAAGATCTTTCAGTATCTCACCCAGCTTGGAAGCAGAATAGGCGTCTAGCCTGGAGTGGTAACCCACTCTATAGTCGGCGGCGTTTTTACGGATCCAGTCTACAGCAACCTCCTCCTGCGCCTCACAACTCATATTGGCGCATTTCTTATCCAGCAGGTTGGCTTGGGATAACCGTATAATTTCACAAATCAAATCTTCTTTGATCTGGCTCATACTAAGATTTTAACACAAAACATGACCAAAATTAGCCCCTTGGCTATAAAAAGGGGCCACTCTATAACGGTTTTTCGGGCTTGTCAATCTGATATTTCCATAACCATATATCCACTTGATATCTTTAAAGTTGCAGTTATTTTCCCATTATTACACAGATAATATTTTCCCTGCAAGGCAGGATCAACCCGCCCCACCAGGCTGAGTTCTATTCAATTGGACCGTGAAGCCTTATTCCACGCCCCTGGATGCACGAGGATCAAGAACCTCCCGCAAGGCATCTCCTAAAAAATTGAACGACAGGATGGTCAAAAAAATCGCCAGCGAAGGAAAAAAAATAAGATGCGGATAAAACTTAATGGCTGTCCAGCCATCATTGGCCAAAGTCCCCCAACTGCTGAACGGGGGGGCAATTCCCAACCCGATAAAGCTCAATGTCGACTCGGCCAGGATCGCCATGGGTATGCGAAAACTAAGAGTCACCACCAGAATACCCAGGATATTAGGGAGAATTTCCCGTATTAAAATCCTTGCAGGGCTTGCGCCCAGCGCGCGGGCCGCCATCACGTATGGAAACTCCTTGATGCGCAGGACCTCCCCCCGTACCAACCTCGCAACGGTAACCCAACTCACCAGCGTTAACGCAACAAAAACCCCGGTCACTCCCCGGCCCATCAAAACGGTGATAAGAATGATCATCAGCAAATCGGGCAAAGCAAAAACCACATCCACCAGCCGCATCATCCAATCATCGGTCTTGCCGCCGATATAGGCTGATATGGCGCCATAAACCGTTCCGATCAGCAAGGCAAACAAGGTGGTGAATATACCGATAAATAAGGACACCCGCGCCCCATAGATCATACGCGAAAGAAGGTCGCGCCCCAGACGGTCGGTGCCCATCCAATGTTCCCAACCAGGGAAATCCAGAGTCCGTAACGTGTCCTGCGTTTCATAAGAATACGGGGCCACCCACGGGGCCAGCACGGCAACGACTGAAACCATCAACAGGAAACCAGCGCCCAATTTGGAAGTCAGGGAGTACTTATTCATTATTTCAATGTCACTCGCGGGTCCAGCCAGCCATAAATCATATCGACCACCATATTCGCGATCACAATCAACACGGCATAAACCAGTGTTACTCCCATGATCAACGGATAGTCCCGGTTGGTCACAGCGGTGATGAAGAACCGCCCCATTCCCGGAATGGAAAAAATAAATTCAATCACAAATGAGCCTGTTACCAACCCGGCGGTCAGAGGCCCCATCACCGAAACAATGGGGTAAATAGAATTTATCAAAACATGTTTGAACATAATCATCGGCTCTGTTAACCCCTTGGCCCGCGCGGTGCGGATATAGTCCGAAGACAAAACACCAAGCACCGTGGTTCGGGTCAACCGGGCAACATATCCGGCAAACCCTGCCCCCAGGGCGAAAGCTGGCAAGATCATATGACGGGGTCCTTCCCACAAAGCCGGGGGAAGCCAGTGCAAGTGATGGGAAAAGATCCACACCGAAATTGCCCCCAGAACAAAACTGGGAACAGAGATTCCCAACGCGGCGATAAGCAAAACAGACCGATCCAGCAAAGATTTTTGCCAGTACGCCGAGATCATCCCGGCGGGGACCCCCAGCCCTAAAACCACCAGAACCGCGCAAAGCCCCAAAACAAAAGAAACCGGAAAAGTATCCAGAATGATATCCGAAACATCCCGCCCTAAATATTTATAGGACGGCCCCAGATCACCCTGGAACAATTGCTTCATATACAAAAGGTATTGCAGGGGAACGGGCTTATCGAGATGATACTTGGCTTCTATATTGGCGATGATTTCCGCAGGAAGAATTTTTTCAGTATCGAATGGGCCACCAGGAACCCAGTGCATGATGAGAAAAGTGAGAGTCGCAACCGTGACCAGAACCGGTATCCCTGACAAAATCCGTCTGAAAATAAATCGCAACATAAAATCATTTTACCATACCCCAATGGCCGAG
>PCTK01000081.1:0-7541 GCA_002786505.1 Nitrospinae bacterium CG22_combo_CG10-13_8_21_14_all_47_10
ACCTGGGCTTCATCATAGACCACTTGCCGTTCTTGCGGATTTTTTAACGCAGACCCCAGGGCAATCAGTTCATCGTAACGCGGATGAGACCACCGCAACCGGTTATTGCCGCTGGTTGTGATGAACAGGTTCATGAAGTTGTCGGGATCGGGAAAATCTGCCCCCCATCCCAGTCGAAAAATTTGCGGCGGGTCCAGGTCCAACCTGCTGAGAAAAACTTTCCATTCCTGGCTTTCGAAATCAATATGCACATTCAGGTTTTCTTTCCATTGTGCCTGAATGAATTCCCCGATAAAGCGGTTGAGATCTCCTGTGTTGAAAACTGCGGTCACCTTGGGGAATCCTTTGCCGTTGGGGTACCCCGCCTGCGTCAGCAAAGCCCTTGCCTTTTGCGGATCAAACTTTGACCCTATGTTTTCGTTGTAACCAAACATGCCTTTGGGAATCCATGATGCGGAGGGCAGTTCCCCTCCTTTCAGGAATCCGGGAAAACGGGACCGGTCAATCGCATGGGCAAATGCCTGCCGGACGAGCACATTATCAAAGGGCGGTTTTTGCACATTAAAACCATAGTAATAACCCCTTAGTTGCGGTTTGTTTCTGTATTCAGGACTGGATTTATAATGAGGAATCGCAACCGGCGGCAATTCGAGATAATCCAGTTCTCCCGTTTCATAAAGGGTCAGGGCGGTGGTGGGTTCCTGAACTACAAAAATACGAATGGCGTCCACAGCGGGTTTGCCTTCGTAGTGACTGGGATTGGCTTTTAACACCATTTTATATTCGTGTTGCCACTCCTCCAGCGTATAGGGTCCGTTGGTCACAATATTTCCCGGCTCTGTCCAGGAGTCACCGTGTCGAGCAATGACATCCTCTCTGGCAGGGAATGTGACCATGAACGTGGTGATGCTGGGAAAATAAACCACGGGTTTTTTCAAACGGACTTCAAGAATGTCTGGCGCCAGTGCCCGGACCCCGACCTTATTGGGATCAGTAATTTTCCCCGAATTATATTCGGCGGCATTTTCAATATCGAAAAGGAAATAAGCGTATTGGGCCGCTGTTGCCGGTGCCAGCAATCGTTTCCAGGCATACTCAAAGTCTGCCGCGATGACCGGTTTTCCGTCACTCCAGGCGGCAGTGTTGCGTAGAAAAAAAGTGATGGTTCTGCCATCCTCTGAGTATTCCCATTTTTTTGCGATGGCGGGTTTTGCGTTTAATTCGGAATCGTACTGGGTGAGTCCCTCCATGATGTTGGTAAGGATAGTGAAAGAAACACTATCCGTTGCCAGGGTCCAATCCAGGGTAGGAGGCTCATTTTTTATGGACATGCGAAAAACAGATTCATCTGTCGGGAAAGACGGATTACAGCCGGTGAGAATAAAAATTACGGCCAACAACCAAAAAGAGAGATCTATGATTTTCGATTTCATTTAAAAGTCTTTATTGAGTTTGTCCAAAATTGGCTCGTATTATGAACTAAAATCAGTTTTGCTCCAAAAAAACACCTTCCCGTCTTGTAAAAATCGGATCAGGTGTTGATTACAAGCTTGATATAACCCCGTAAAATGAGGAATTTCCCGGATTTAGCATTTAGCTCTTTACTTTTTCCCGCACCTTTATAGAATGGAGTTTTTACCTATTGCGGGGAAGCCATGTCGGACGATATTTCCTATATTAGAAAGTGGATCAAGCGCGGCTTGAGTAAGGATAAAAAAACCCTCGACTTTTCGAACCGGGGCATCGATAACCAGACCGCGATGGACCTGGCTGAAAACGTGGCGCTCCCTGACATTGAAATCCTCTATATTCATACCAACAAAATCAAGGATTTGGGCACGGAAGAACTGGCCCGGTCGGAGTTTTTTGAACCGCTTAAAGAACTCTGGATGTATGAAAACCTGATCGGGGATGCCGGTGCCAGGGCACTGGCTGAGTCAGACGCATTGACCCGGTTGCGTTACCTTAGTTTATACACCAACAAAGTTGGCGATGAGGGAGCCGTGGCTTTGGCAAACTCTAAAACCCTTGCCAGGCTTGAAGTGCTGGACCTTTCGTTTAACCGGATTGGAGACATCGGAGCGGAGGCGCTGGCAAACTCTACCCATCTTAAAAATTTAAAAGAATTGCATCTTGATGCCAACCGAATTGGTCTCAGAGGAATGCAGGCTTTGGCCGATCTCTCCGGATTGCAAAACCTGCAGACTTTAAACCTGTCTTATAACCTGATCAATCCCTTGGGGCTGGAACTCTTGAGTGAGTCTAAACGGTTGCGGGAATTGAACACAGTAACAACAGACTATATTGGTGAGTGATTGATGCAACCTAAAAGGAAAGATTTGAATTTCATCCAGACTCTTAATGATAAATTAACACGCAAGGATCCTGTCCTGGATCTCGCCTATGACCGAATGGGAGATGCGGGAATTGTTTTTTTGTGCCGGAATAAAGATTTGACCCATGTTCAAAAACTGGATTTGAGCTGGAATGAAATCACCGATGGAGGATTGGCGGTTCTTGCGGGCACAGCCCCGCTACCCGAGTTGAGACATCTTGTTCTCAATGCCAACCAGATTGGCAATGAAGGGGCCAAAAGTCTGGCAGTTTCTAAAAATCTTCCAAACCTTGAGACGGTGGAACTGGTCAACAATCAGATTTCCGACTTTGGGGCCTTGAGCCTTGTGAAGTCTCAGTCATTGCTGAACCTTAGGTTCATTGATTTGGAAATGAATAAGGTCGGGCAAAAAAAAATAACCCGGTTCCCCGATGGTGCCGTGGTTTCCAAACTTCGCCTTCTCAACCTTCGGCGAAACCTGGTGGGCGATGAGACCCTTGCCGATTGGGCGCAGGCCGGTGCTTTTGAAAAACTTGTCCAGTTGAACCTGGGTTGGAATCAAATCACCAATAAGGGTGCCCGCATTCTTGCTCATTCCCCCACTTTAAATCGCCTGGAAACTCTGGCCCTTGATTCCAATCACATTGCTGATCCTGGAGCCTTGGATATTGCCAATTCGAAGCACTTGAATAATCTTGCTCAACTTTACATGCAGGATAATAATTACAGCCAGATCGGAGAAACAGCTCTCAGGGTTATGCGGGCGCGAATTTTGGTTGAGAAGAAAAGAACCGAAAATCACCTCAACCTTAATGAGCAAAGGCTGGATAACAAGGACCTGGCTGGTTTGTCAAAATATGAAAAGTTGGAAGAGATGGTTTCTCTTTCACTGAGGAACAACCATTTTGACTACCACGGAGTTCAGGATCTTGCCAATTCCAAATACCTCAAAAACCTGAAGTCTCTGAACTTGATGAGCAATGCAGTGGGGGACAAAGGCCTTCTCCTGCTGGCGGAATCGGCGCACCTGTCTCAACTGGAAAGTTTGAATCTGGAATATGCGGGGATCACCGCATTGGGCATCCTTGCCCTTTCCCACTCGCCGCATATAAATCAACTGAAAGAGCTCAACTTAAGCGGCAACAATCTGGGAGAAAAAGGCCTGCGTATTTTAGCGAGTTCTGGAAACTTCAAAAACCTGGTGAAACTGAGAGTCTCCGGGGTTCCTATGGGGGATTCTGGATTTCAGGCCTTGGTCCAGTCCAACAATTTAAGCCAACTGGAAGAATTGGAAGCCATGGGTAACACCATCACCCGGGCAAGTCTGGATTCCCTTGCCAACTCCTCCAAATTGCCGCAGTTAAAAAAGCTGGACTTGCGCCGCAATAAACTCAAGGAATTGGATCTTATATTCCTGGCCGATTCTCCAGAGTTTCATGCATTAGAAGCACTAAGGTTTTAGTGTTGCCTGCTTTTACAGGCGGGCTTATGTAGTTATTCGTCGAGGTTCTTTCAGTTCGTTTGAATAGCACTGTTGTAAAAATCAAATATACTGTCGAGCTTTGCCAGCAGTTCTTTTTCTTCAATCCGGTGGACACGGAAGGATACGGCTCCGGCATGCCCCCCTCCTCCCATATAATGTTCGCCAAACAACTCCTTGATTTTGTCTTCGGCTGTGCGCAGATCCACGCCGGAAAAATTTACAGATCTGCGGATTTTGATATAAACGCAGTCGTGCCCCTCAGCATTTGTGCCTTCAAAAATAACCAGCCCGGCTTGCCCGGATTTTTCCGGCACTAAATTCAGAAGCAAACCCATGATATCGACAAACCAGTCTGAATCAAACGCCTGGCAGGTTCCATGCACTTCCTCGTATGTTGAAGGCAGGAGGTTTAAAAATCCCATACTTCCTTTGCTCTCAATACGCGAGTTCAATAAATTTAAGCAGTTTTCCTGATCTTCTGTCAGCTTGTTTAAATGATTCAAAATTTGGTTGGGATCCCCAAATTTCGAAATTTTACAATCCTCTTTCCTGGTTTTATTAGCAGAGTCGCGCCAGCGTGTAATATTTTTTAACTGCCCTGATAGCCTTTCCATCCAGCGGTCGTAGTCTTCCTTATAATGGATTACTTTGCCGCCGACGGTGTCACCGAGCATTCCTGTTATCAACGCCAGAATAATATTGCGTTGGCTGAAGGGGTTGGGTCTTTCCGGATTTTCACCATAAAGCAAATCCAGTATATCCCCTATAATCTCGGTATTGGCATTGGCGTTACGGAACAACTTGGTGCCAAATTCGGTCAACTCCTCGCTGTCCGCCCCGAAATGATGGTCAATCTCTATGACGTTGGTTTTTTTCGATAACAGGCATTCTAAAATGCAGGAGTAAAATGGAACCAGTTTTGTGTTGGCAGTATCACAAAAAATAACCGTTTCAATTTCATCCTTAACAGCTTCGATTTCTTCCGGAGTCCTGAGAATGTTGATCAAATTGTATTTGATGATTTTGTCAAAGAAATCCAGATTGTCTCCAAGCGGCTCGGGAATGACCAGAAAAACCCTTTTGTCCAACTGCCCCAAATAAAGGGAAAGAGATAACATGGATCCCACAGAATCGGGATCAATATCTCCGCTGAACAAAAAACTGTTGCTTGAGTTTATTAAATCAACGGCTTGACTAATGTTGGCTGTCCAAGTAGCCCCGCTGATGGGTTTTTTTTCTTTCATTTGGCTTTTAACTAAAAATTATCTTTTAATTGTCAGAGAAATATTATAAAGGGTTTCCTGGGAGCTTGACAAATAAAATTAATGTTTTCAATGGTGCAGGATCAGCGAGGGAAAAGGAGGGTGCAACAAAAACTGGGGTTTTCATACATTCGCAGGTAACAGCTCAGCCGAACCCAGGGTCGTCATCAAATATTTCGTTATAATCCTCCTGGGGCAAATGTTCCGGTGCGGGACGGCACCAATCGAAATCGGGGTCATCATCGACATTGTCCAAGGCCCTTTTTTCGGCTTTGCCCATCCTATCAGCAAAGTCCTTCATGTCTAATTCTGTGAAATCCCGTCCCCCGCACTGGCATTCTGACTCCCCATCCACAAAGTCCGTCTCTTTTTTGATCAATAAAGCCCTTTGGCATGCATTGCAAATGTGGCCTTGATGGGTGTTGGCCAAATCATAGGCCAGCAGGTTTTCCCGGCATTGGTTACATATAGCGGGCCTGCCGGGACTGAAATCGGGAATCAGGTTTTCAAGCCCGCAACCTCCGCATTGTATCAATAAGTCAAAAGGGGGGGGCATAACGGGGTTAAGAGCCTGAGCTATCCGGAAATAGTTTTGACATGTCCCCCATTTTTTCCATAGCTTCTTCTTTAGACATTTTAGTAATATCAATACCCATTTCTGCTAACGCACCAGAGAAGGGACATTTGCTGGCTGTGCTCTTTGGGGCTTCGCCTTCGGCGACCGGGGCGGGTTTTTCTGTCTCAATTTTTCCCGCTTCCGCCATGATGATCCAATGCATGGACTCTATGGTCTGCGTTTTTTCGGCAGTTATTTTTTCAATGGATTCTTTAGTCTCAGGATGCTTCACCATAGTGGCGGCCTCCTTGTATTTTTCCAAGGCTTTTTTCTCAAATTCAACGGCTTCTTGCAAAACCGCGGCAGAATTAGACATTGTCGGGTCTCCTGACAAAATTAATGGGCTTACAGTATTTTAATGGTACCTCAAAAATATACCAAATCCTCTGCTCAAATAGCAATAACCTAATCTACCCTCCGCATCATATTGCGAGAGCAGGTGAAACCTGACATAATGTGCCCATGAAAAAAATCATCATTATAGGAGGCGGCATCGCCGGGTTGGCGGCGGCTTACCGTATCCAGAAAGAAATATCAGAAGGCGCCCCGCTGGAATGCATCCTGCTTGAGGGTGGGGACCGTTTTGGCGGAAAGATCGCTACAGAAAGGTCTGATGGGTTTGTCATCGAACGGGGTCCCGACTCATTCATCTCGCAAAAACCCGCCGCCATCCAGTTTTGCCAGCAATTGGGCATTGGAGACCATTTGGTCTCAACCAACCCGGAAACCCCCAATACCTATGTATACACCGGAGGCAAACTGGTGACCATGCCGGATGGATTGAGCTTGATGATTCCCACCAAGTTTTTGCCGTTTGCCCTGACGCCTCTGTTCAGTTTGCCGGGTAAAATCCGCATGGCGTTTGATCTTTTGATCCCGAAAAAGGCCGATGAAAACGATGAAAGCCTGGCCTCCTTTGTCCGCAGGCGAATGGGGGAGGAAGCGCTGAGGAAGATGGCCGAGCCCATGCTGGCTGGCATTTATGCCAGTGACCCCGAAACCATGAGCATTGGCAGTACTTTCCCCATGTTTGTCGAGACCGAACGTAAATACCGGTCTCTCATTCTGGGAATGCTGGCGCGGAAAAAAGCCATGCTCCTGAATGGCCGCCCTAAAAGCAATTTCAGTTTGTTCATGACTTTGAAGGATGGTTTGGGAGAAATGGTCGAAGCGGTGATTAAAAAATCCCCTGATATCCAATTTCAGTCTGGATCAAGAGTGGAATCTATTTCCGGGAAAGAAGGCGACTGGTCCGTGCGTTTGGAGGGTGGCGGGGAATACCAGGCCCAGGCTCTGATACTGGCTACCCCCGGCCCTATCACAGCCCGGTTCCTGCAATCAGTCACTCCCAAAGCGGCGGAACTCTTAAAGCAAATCAAATATGTTTCCACTGCCACCGTAACCATCGCTTACAAAAAAGAAGGTTTTTCCCACGCCCTGGATGGATTCGGGTTTGTCGTGCCAAAATGCGAAGGGCGCAGTATTCTTGCTTGCACCTGGACCTCCTCAAAATTTCCACACCGGGCTCCTGAAGGCTATGTCATGCTTCGTTGCTATCTCGGAGGGGCCTTGCAGGAAGATATCGCCGAAAAAGATGAACAAACCCTGGCCAACCTGGTCAAGCAGGATCTCGGGGAAATAATGGGAATCCATGAAGAACCGGTTTTCTGCAAAGTTTTTCACAACCGCAAATCCAATGTGCAATACCAGGTCAACCATTCTGAGCGTATTGACGCCATCATGCAGGAACTGCAGGAAGGTCTTTTCCTCGCGGGCAGTGCTTACCGCGGGATTGGAATTCCCGATTGCATCCAAAACGGAACTCAGTCTGCCGAGTCAGCAATC
>PCTK01000081.1:7707-9522 GCA_002786505.1 Nitrospinae bacterium CG22_combo_CG10-13_8_21_14_all_47_10
TCCCGGCAAACCGATATTGATAGCGCAATACAAGAAGCGGCTGAATCTGCCAGCCAACAATTGGGCGAAGATCAAGCCGATTTGACCGTTGTGTTTGTTTCCCCCCAGTTCAAGGAATTTTACGACAAGGTTCCTGAAATAGTCAGCCGGTATTTAAAACCCGGCCTGCTCTTTGGTTGCTCTGGAGGAGGGATCATTGGCAATGGTGAAGAAGCGGAGCAACAGGCGGCGGTCAGTATCACTTGCGCTAATTTGCCCGGTGTCAAAATTCAACCCCTTCAGTCGGAGACTACGGACCTCCCGGATCAGGATACTTCCCCTTCAGTCTGGCGCAAGTGGTTGAAGGTGAATGTGGAAGACCAGCCTCACTTTATTTTTCTGGCAGACCCTTTTTCATTCCATGGTGAAGAATTTCTGGCTGGAGTGGATTTTGCCTACCCCAATAGTAAAAAGGTTGGGGGTCTCGCCAGCGGTGCACAGTCCCACGGGGGCAACGCCCTGTACCTCGGGGACAAGGTCTACAGCAGTGGATTGATCGGTATTGCCTTAAGCGGTGATATCGAAGTCGATACTATTGTAGCGCAGGGTTGCCGCCCGATCGGCGAACCCATGCAAATTACCCAATGCGAGCACGACCTGTTGAAGGAACTGGCGGGAAAACCGCCGCTGGAAGTGCTTCAGGAACTGAATGAAACCTTATCCCCTGCAGACAAAAAACTGATCCAGGGCTCTTTGTTTCTGGGAATAGAAATGGACCCCATGAAAGACAATCCACAGCAGGGGGACTTCCTCATCCGCAATTTGATGGGGGTGGACCGGGAGAGCGGAGCCGTGGCTATAGGAGCCATGTTGAGAAATGGACAACTGGTGCAGTTTCACTTGCGTGATAAACAAATGTCAGCCGAAGATCTGGATGTTCTGCTGACCCGTTACCTGAACCAGGGGAACGCCGAGAACGCCAAAGGGGCGCTACTGTTTTCCTGCCTCGGCCGCGGTCAATATTTATATGGCAAACCCAATCACGACACCGATATGTTCCAGGGAAAACTGGGGAAAATTCCTCTGGGTGGGTTTTTCTGCAACGGCGAGATTGGGCCGGTGGGAAACACTACTTTTTTGCATGGTTACACCAGTTCATTCGGCATTTTCCGCCCCACCCGGCACCAACATGACGCTGGGCCCAGCGATCAATAGCTCGTTGAGCCGGGCCAGTTCTATGTTTGCAGATGAAAGCTATTGCATATTGGCCCCACGCCGAGTGGCTGCTAGCCGCAGGGGCAATGGGCAAGAGCTTTTTAAGCCGAGATCATTGTTACCAACCAAACCAGGCTATTGCTTATTGGCCCCACGCCGAGTGGTGGTGAGTTTATGAAAGTCACAATACTGGGTTCCGGCACTGCCGTGCCATCGTTGCAACGAAACTCCTCAAGCGTCCTCATTCAGGCAGAGGGATCAAACACCCTTGTTGACTTCGGCTATGGAAACCTGAAACAACTTTTGCACCTGGGAATCACCTACCACGACATCGACCGGATTTTTTTCACCCATAACCATCCCGACCACATCTGTGATCTGGTGCCTTTTTTATTCGCCGCCCGCTACTACCCCGCACCAAGAAAGAAGGAATTGGAAATTGTCGGCGGGCCCGGATTTGAGATATTTTTTCAAAATCTCACCTCCGCCTTCAGGCATTGGCTCGTTCCCGCGGAATATCCAATACGCATCACTGAAATAGACGAGGGAAAGAAAAATTTCGGTTGCTATCAGGTGACTTTTAAAAAAGTGCAACATATTGAGATGAGCCGGGGCTACCGG
>PCTK01000081.1:9544-9813 GCA_002786505.1 Nitrospinae bacterium CG22_combo_CG10-13_8_21_14_all_47_10
CGGTGGCACTATCGGGAGACACCGATTATTGCCAGGGCATGATCGAACTGGGCAGGCAGGCGGACCTGATGATTCTGGAATGCGCCATGCCCGATGAAGATAAAGTGGCGGGACACCTGGTTCCCGCGCTGGCAGGCAAACTGGCAAAAGAAGCTGATTGCAAAATGCTTTGCCTCACCCATTTTTATCCACCCTGCGATTTGGATGCGATGCGAGAGACGGTGTCCGCCCTTTACAAGGGCAATCTGGTTCTGGCTCACGACCTCATG
>PCTK01000081.1:9878-10701 GCA_002786505.1 Nitrospinae bacterium CG22_combo_CG10-13_8_21_14_all_47_10
AAACATGAACAGCCGGAGGAACCCGATAGTCGCGAATATGCCTGCTAATAATTGCAACAGGGGCGGCAGGGCAACAATAAAATTTTTAGCATTATCAATGAGTGTGTCCAAGGAATACCCCGCAGATTTTGAGTGAATTTAAATTTTACGCCGAGTTGCCATTACAAGCATACCCAAGCCAGGAATATTCTGCAACCACCTCTCGGCGTGCCAGTGTGACGCCGAACCCAATTTGCAGTTGCGCTGTAAGCCAGGACAACTACTGCCAGAATGCTATTGCTCACTGCACCCATTCGAGACAGGAAAAGTTTGGAGAGAAACCACAGCCCCACGCCTGGTGGAACTATTTGAAAACATTTTGTTCCCCCATGAATTGCCGGTTTGGGGTTCATTCCATTTCTGTTCTCCGGTATAATCTATCGGTAATAGTCCATTGCAAAAAAGGATGAGCACATGCCAGCTTTATCATATTTTGTTTCAACCATCTTTCTTGCTTTTTTTCTCAACGTCATTCCGGCTGGGGCGGCAGATTTTGTCGACAACCAGAATGGAACTGTAACCGACTCAAAGACAGGTTTAGTCTGGCAGAAAGGCGATTCTTTTCTTGAGTTGAAAAAAGGACTCAACTGGTATGAGGCCCTGGAGTATATCACAAGGAAAAATTCAGAAAAGTTCGCCGGGCATGATGATTGGCGTCTGCCCACCCTGAAAGAACTGAACAACCTCTGGATATCTTCGGGAACAGTAAAAAGTAAAAATGAGGAAACCCTCGGGCTTCCCACTGCGTTTGCCGACGGAGGGAGCTATTATATCTGGAGCGGAG
>PCTK01000191.1 GCA_002786505.1 Nitrospinae bacterium CG22_combo_CG10-13_8_21_14_all_47_10
TCAGGAAATGTGGGACATTCACTTGAAGGGTGCCGGGCCCACCCGGTTTGCCCGTGGATTTGACGGCAGGGCAACTCTAAACTCTTCTATCCGCGAACATCTTGCCAGCGAAGCTTTAAATGGACTGGGGATTCCCACCACTCGCTCATTGGCAGTTATTGGAATCCGCGAACTTATCTACCGGCAAAAACCGGAGTTGGCGGCAGTATTGGTAAGGGTTGCCGATTCACATATCCGGTTTGGCAGTTTCGAGTTTTTTCACTACACTGGCCAGAATAAAAATGTGCAACGGTTGGTCGAGTTTTCAATTCAAAGCTATCACCCGGATATTGCCAACGAACCTGATCGGTATCGAATATTTTTTCAGCGCACTATCCAGCGGACAGCAAAGCTTATCGCAAAATGGCAAGCCGTGGGGTTCATCCATGGTGTGATGAACACGGACAACATGTGCATCACCGGCACCACCTTTGACTACGGCCCCTATGGATTCATGGACCGTTTTGTTCCGAATCACACTCCCAACCATTCTGACACGCAGGGTCGATACGCGTACAATCAGCAACCTGAAATCGGATTCTGGAATTTGAGCAAATTAGCCGAGCCTCTCGTTGCTCTGGTTGGCGCCGAGAACCTGCAAGAAGACATGAAACAATACCAGCCGCTTTTCAATGGATTCTATCGTGAAGAAATCGGAAAAAAATTAGGGCTCGCTATTCTGGACTCTGAGTTCACGCAACTGGTCCAGAAAATGTTTCAACTGCTTCACGAAAACCAATTTGACTACACCAATTTTTTCAGGTTTCTCTCCGACTATCCAGACGCTTCTCTCCCGCCTGGTGACAACAGCAACGGATTGAGGCCGTGGCTGAACCACTATCTTGAACTGGCCCAACGCGAAGGCATGAGTCACGAAGAACGAAAAATGCAAATGGATGCCACCAATCCCAAATTTATTTTGCGAACCCATTTGCTACAAACAGCTCTGGATAAAGCTCACAAGGAATCGGATTTTTCTGAAATCACACGCCTGAGAATTCTTCTGGAGAATCCGTTTCAGGATCAACCCGATGTTTTTGAGGAACACGAAATCGCACACTATGCCCAGGATACCCCGGAGACATATATTTGCCGACAAACCAGTTGTTCTGCATAATCAAGGCAATCTCAAAGGTTGCAGAAAGGACGCATGATTCTGTTAGATGGAGAAATCACCGAGATCAATACGCCGCCCAATAAAGCCGACCAGTTTCGCGAACTCACTATCTGGGTTCCGGAAACAGGAGAACATCTGGCAATGACATGCTATATTCATGACATTAAAAAGGCCGGACTGGAAGAAGGGAACAAAATTTCCATTAAAATTGAAAAGAAATTTGATGTGGACTCCCTGACCCGCGACCTGTTGAAGCCGCAATAGTCCTGGAAAGCATCAGGAAATACCCTTTTCGTTTTCCTTTTGATTAAGGCACTCTTTCAACTCGCTGAATAAGTGAACCCCTGAAAGCTCGATCAACATTTATGCGCAAAATAAAAGAACTCGGCGAATTTGGGCTCATTCACCAGCTTTCTTCACGCTTAAAATTCCGCGCGCCCGATTCTATTCTGGGTATTGGTGATGACTGTGCCGTTTATCCAGTCAAATCAGGAATGAAAGAAGTCATCTCCACAGATGCGCTCGTTGAGGGAGTCCATTTCAAACTTTCCACAACAACCCCTGAGGCCTTGGGTCGAAAAGCGTTATCCGTCAGTCTCAGTGACATCGCGGCAATGGGCGGAACTCCCAAAAGGGTTCTGGTAACTCTGGGCATCCCTGAAAATTTTTCTGTATCCTTTCTCGACAAGCTGTATTCAGGGTTTAATACAATATGCAACCGGTTCAAAGTAGAACTCGCTGGCGGGGATACGGTCTCTTCCCCAAAATGTTTTTTCATTAATGTTTCAGTCATCGGTGAAGCAAATCGTGTTTTCACCCGCCAGGGGGCCAAACCAGGCGATCTCATTTTCGTGACCGGCACATTGGGAGATTCAAGCCTTGGGCTAAAGTTGCTCAATAGAACAAAAAAAGATGGGAGCAATGATTATAAATTCCTCACCGAAAAACACCTCGACCCGACAGCAAGAGTGCATGAAGCAGGTATTCTGGCCCGTTCCAAAATAAATATCACCTCAATGATAGATATCAGTGACGGACTGGTGCAGGATCTTTACCACATTTGCAAAGCCTCCAAGGTAGGTGCCCGGATTTATGAAGATCAATTACCCCGGTCCCCGGAGTTTGCACGCACTTGCAAAAAACGTTCAATCCCACCTCTGCCTCTCATTTTAAATGGAGGTGAAGATTATGAATTACTGTTTACTTTACCGGCTGATGGTGCTAAAAATTTGAACAGGCAGTTTTTAAAGGCTGAAGTGCTTGTTACACAAATCGGGGAGATTGCTCTCAAACCCAGAAAAGTATTGTTAAAAATGAAAGACGGAGCACAGAATATCCTTTCAGATTCAGAAGGGTTTAATCATTTTTAATTTTACAGCGATAGCATTTCCTTCCCCGACTTGCAAATTGCCAAATCGGATTACAGGATAATTCGATTCACAAGTACCAGCCAAGCTTGAGGTTGCTTAAAAGTTTTGGACGATTCACTAATTTCCCGTTCCCTATTACTATTATTCTTGCTTCTGTGTTCGGCCTTTTTTTCAGCCTGTGAGGTTGCTTATTTTTCTTTAAATTCTCTTCAACTGAATGAGATGTCAGAGAAAAAGGGACGCCTTGGTCGAATTGTAAATTCCCTTCTGGAAAAACCACGCGAATTGCTCATCACCATTTATATCGGTAATGAATTCGTCAACATTGCCGTTTCTGTCGTGGTCACATCCATCGCGATTAACATTTTTGGAAGCCTCGGCGTGGGCATCGCCATTGGGATCGGCACTTTGCTCTTGCTGATTTTTGGCGATATCGTCCCAAAGAGTATTTCGATAAAATTTGCCCAGCCTTACGCCCTTATTTCAGCATATCCTTTACAGTTTTTCGCAAAAATTGTTCAACCTGCCCAGAAATTATTCACCATTTGGACTGAAAAAATCATCGGTTCCATGGGAATTCTGCCGCATGGCCTTAAGGAATCCCCCATTACGGATGAGGAGTTCCGGGCCATGGTTCAGGTGGGTGAAGGGGAAGGTGTTATTGATTCTGATGAAAGGGAATTGATCCAGAACGTTATTGAGTTTGGTGAGACAACGGTGGGAGAAATCATGACGCCAAAGATAGACATGTTCACCGTAAATATTGAGGATAGCCTGGACGACATCCTCCCCAGGATCATAGAAAATTTTTATTCCCGGGTTCCCGTTTACGGAACAGAAGGGGAGAGTATTGTTGGCATTTTATTTACCAAGGACCTGACACGGCTTAAACATTTACCCCGCGAGAAGGTAAACCTGAAAAGCATTCTGCACCGAACCATTTCCGTTCCCCAGTCAAAAAAAATCAAGGACATGCTTGAAGAGTTCAGGAAACTGAAAAGGCATATGGCCATCGTTCTGGATGAGTATGGAAGCGTCTGTGGACTGGTTACACTTGAAGATATCGTCGAAGAACTGGTCGGGGAGATTGACAGTGAAATGCGCCAGGAAGAACTTCCCCTAAAGAAACTGGACGAAAACCACTATCGCATTGCTGGCGCTTATAGCCTGGCAGAATTCAATGAAAGTTTTCAGTGCGAGCTCCCTGAAAACGATTACGACACGGTTGGAGGTTATGTTTTCGGACTTTTTGGGCGGATTCCCAGATCAGGGGAATCGACCACCGTTGACAGGTTCAAATTCCGTGTCGAAAAAATGAAGGGGTCACGAATCCTGAGTCTCTTCCTCACTCTTATGAGCCCCCAACTACTGCTCGAAAAAGAGCAAGCCGAGAACCAGGAAGGCTGATGGATTTCGCGACAACACTCATACTTGTATTACTGGGAATTCTGCTGGAGGCGTTTTTTTCCGGCTCTGAAATCGGCATGGTTTCTGTGAACCGGATAAAAATGAAGCAACTTGCCGATGAGGGAAGTTCAGCCGCCAACTCCATCATGGAGTTGCTCGGCAACCCTGAACGGCTCTTCACTACAACTTCATTTGGCACTAATTTGGCGATGGTAACCAGCACGGCCGTGTTTACCGCGTTTATGGTCACTCACTTTGGAGAATCCGGGGAATGGATGGCCATGATGATTATTTCGCCCTTGATATTTTTTGTGGGAGAAATCATTCCTAAAATTATTTTCCAGCACCGCGCAGATTCCGTCATGTTATTCATGGTTTATCCGCTGGACTTTTTCTGTAAAGCCTTTGCTCCATTTACATCATGGTTGTCGAAAACATCGGCGAAAGTCACCAGCCGCGTGCAATTGGGCTCTGAAGGGGATCATAAGACATTTAGCCGGGATCAGCTTCGAGGAGTCTTAAGCCTGGAATTCCAGACTGTGGATTTAGGGACGACGGAAAAGAAAATCATCCACAATATTTTCAGTTTTGGAGAGCTTCGCGTAGAACATTGCATGGTACCCCTTATTCAAATGATCGCAATTAAAGACACCGCCACGATGAAGGAGGCTCACGATGTCGCCAACGATTCCGGTTTCTCACGAGTGCCCGTTTTCCATGACAGGATGTATAACCTCATTGGAATTTTAAACACCTTTGACCTTTTGGACCAACCCGTTGACAACACACCTATTACCAGCCTGATCCGGCCAGCTTATTATATTCCCCAAAGTAAAAAGATTGACGACCTACTCAAGGAACTTCAGCAAAAGGGTTTGCATATAGCTATCGTGGTGGATGAGTATGGAGGATGTATCGGTTTAATAACGATTGAGGATCTGCTGGAAAAAATTGTCGGTGAAATTGAAGATGAATACGACAAACCCGAGAAAACCTACCAACCCTATGCTGACGGGGGTTATCTGGTAGAAGGTAATACGGAGATAAGCGTTCTCAACGATGGTCTCAACTGGGATCTTCCCAGCGGAGACTTTGAAACTCTTGCAGGTTTAGCCCTTGACCGACTGGAAAGGATCCCGAACCCTGGTGATCAGGTCATGGTGGGTCCCTATCGGATAACCATTAAAGAAGCCAGTAAAAGAAAGATCCAGTCCCTGATCATCCGCAAACTGGAGCCATCACAGGAAACCAATGGTAGCACGCCCCCCTCGGAGTCTTAAAACTTCCTGATTTTTTCCAACTCCCGATAAGCCGACTGAACCTCAAGAAACTTCAGGTGAGCCTCATGGATCGTATTTTTATCCTCCTTGGCAACCTTGTCAGGGTGACATTGGCTGGCTAGTTTCCGGTAGGCCTTTTTAATTTCATCATTCGAAACATCCGAGGACAGTCCCAATATATGATATGGAGTTTTAAAATATTCGAGGGAATACTTCTCCCTGATTTCATTATGCTGATCGTATGACAATCCCAACTCCAATCCCAATTTTTTTATCAGAGATTGAGTTTCTTCACCAAGAGCATTCTCAACCAGAACAATCTGGTAGCACAGGGCAAGAAGCAACAGGTTGTAATTGTTCCGGCAGGAGTTTTTGTATTCCACCACGAACCGGTCAATGTCCGGTCTTTTGGACTGAACCTCTTCGATCAACCGGTCAAGGGATTTTAAATCCGATGTGTCATAGCCCAGGTTTTTATTAAAGAATTTATGAATCACGGCTACTTGCTTCGGGCTCATTGCCCTCGACTCAGTGGCCACCCGGCTTAAAATGACAACCAGACATGTTATAAATTCCCCCTGATGGATAATCCCGGGCAAGCTTTCCCGCATTTTTTTCTGGAGTTTTTTACCTAAAAAATGTTCAATGGTACCGCCAATGACAGCGCCCAAAGGGCCGCCACGCAAAAAACCCAAACCTGCACCCATCCACCATGACATATGAAATTTCTCACTTACAAAATCAAAAATGCCAATATACCACAAACGGGAACACACACCCCTGCGTCAAAAAATCACTAACAAGGAAAAGACAAACTAAACTGAAAAATAATCCGCCGGAGGAAAAAGTTAATGGTTAAGCACATTGTTATGTTTAAACTGACAGAAAAAAATCAGCACAATATGAACGAGGCAATCGTAGCCCTCAACAGCCTGAGGGGGAATATTGAAAGTTTAAAGTCTTTGGAGATAGGAACCGATTTTTTATGCTCTGAAAGAAGCTACGATATCGTTCTTACAGCCATTTTTGATAACAGGGAGGGGTTAAAAATATATGCAGATCATGAAAACCATTTACCTGTTGTAGATAAAATGCGTTCACTGTGCTCCTCATCCATCGTTGTGGACTATGAAATGACATGATTTTGGCTTCTCCCCCCCAAACCGGCAGTTTTTTATTTCTTCCGGGCAAATAAATTGTGCAAATAAATTGTTGTACTTTATTTTTCCAAGTGCTACAGTTCAAGGAATTTTTCCCCAGCCAGGGGTGAAATACAAAGGTTTTTGAGTTACCTTCCCGAACGAATTCATAGAGTTCCCTACATACAGGAGATTCGGCAATGGCAACGAAAAAAAAAGCAGGGAAAAAAGCGGCAAAAAAAGTCGTAAAAAAGAAGGTTTCAAAAAAGAAAAAGGTTGCGGCTAAGAAGAAAGTTGCGGCTAAAAAACCCGTGAAAGCAAAAAAGCCAGTAAAGGCTAAGAAAACTGTAAAACCAGCAAAAAAGGTTCAGAGAAAAGCTGTGGCAAAAAAAACTTCCCCAAAAAAGAAATCCGCAGTTCCGGCAGTAAAGAAAACGGCTAAAGTTACGCTGAAAAAGGGCAAAGCTTCGCCCGCAAAGACCACCCCAAATAAAAAGAAAGCTAAAACCCCCAGTGTTAAGCCGGGCAAGTTGCGCCTGGTCAAGCAGGAGCACCCTCATTTGGATCCCGCAGTCGCTAAAATTCGTGAACGGCTTATTACCAACCGAGCTGAATTATTGAGGTTGATACAGGCATCACAGTCTGTCGAACGTGATGCCGGAGACTTGACATTCAGCAACGAAATTGACCTTGCCTCAAGTCTTGAGGGGAGGGAAATGACTTTTCAATTGACCAGTAGGGACCGCAATGAACTCAAGTTAATTGAAGAAGCATTATTCAGAATCAACAACGGTAGTTATGGGGAATGTGAATCCTGCGAAAAGAAGATCAGCCTGAAGCGTCTGCAAATTATGCCGTTGACCTCGTTATGCATTGAATGTCAGGAGGCCGCAGAAAATCTTTAATAGCCCTTTACTGGCCGTGGCACTTTTTATATTTCTTACCGCTCCCACAAGGGCAGGGATCATTCCGACCAACCTTATCCTCATCACGCCGAACAGTTACCGGCTTTTCCAGCACTTCCTGACCGCCCCGGTGCTCAACAACCTGCTGGGGTTTGCTGATAAGTTCCTCAGGAACTTCTACTTCCTGATTAACCTGAACCTTGAACAAATATTCCGTAATTTCTTCTTTGATGCGTGTCATCATTTGACTAAACAGTTCAAACCCTTCCTTCTTATATTCCGTAAGTGGGTTTTTCTGCGCATAGCCACGCAAACCGATTCCTTCTTTAAGGTGATCCATTCCCAGCAGATGATCTTTCCAGAGAGAATCGAGAATTTGAAGCATGATGACTTTTTCAATATGGCGCATGAAGTCAGGATCAATGCCTGCTTCCTTTGCCTCATAGGCTCGTGTTATCGCCTCCATCAGGGCATCATGCAGTTTTTCCCTGTTGCAATCTTTCAACTCCAACCTGGTGTCCCCTTGAAGGAGCAGTTCATGATCGGCAGATTTTTCGATGTGTACCGCAAACTGCCTTTCCAGCAATTCATTCAAACCTTCAATATCCCATTCTTCCGGAAATATCTTTTCAGGAGCAATATCAGCCAGCGCATCATCCACCACCTCGTCCGCCATATCCATTAAAGTTTCTTTCGGATTTTCCGTATTGATGATTTCCCTGCGCAATGCATAAAGAACCTCTCTCTGACGATTCATGACATCGTCGTATTCCAGAAGATGTTTGCGAATATCAAAGTTATGCGCTTCCACTTTTTTCTGGGCATTAGCAACCGCCTTCGAGACCATGGCATGCTCAATGGGTTGCCCATTTTCCATACCTAACCGGGCCATCAAGGGAGAAATTTTATCGGACCCGAAAATTCGCAGTAAATCATCCTCAAGACTGAGATAAAAACGGGAAGACCCTTTATCCCCTTGTCGTCCAGAACGTCCCCGCAACTGGTTGTCAATGCGTCGACTTTCGTGACGTTCGGTTCCGAGAATATGGAGCCCCCCCAGTTCGGGAATGCCCTCGCCCAAGACAATATCTGTACCCCTTCCAGCCATGTTTGTCGCAATGGTAACGGCCCCTGGCTGACCGGCCTGGGCAATGATTTCAGCCTCTTGTTCATGATGTTTGGCGTTTAAAACACTATGTTTGATGCCGGCTTTTTTTAAATTCCTGCTTAAAAGCTCTGATTTTTCAATAGATATGGTTCCCACCAGAACAGGTCTTTTTATCGCATTCAACTCGCGGATCTCTTCGATGGCGGCAGAAAATTTTTCCTTTTCGGTTCTATAAATCAAGTCGGGATAATCTACACGAATCATGGGCTGATTGGTGGGAACAACGACAACTTCGAGGTTATAAATCGAACTGAATTCTTCCGCCTCCGTGTCCGCGGTTCCAGTCATGCCTGAGAGTTTTTCATACATACGGAAATAGTTTTGAAAGGTAATACTTGCAAGAGTCTGGTTTTCGTTTTCAATTTTAACGCCCTCTTTCGCTTCCAAAGCCTGGTGTAATCCGTCACTGTAGCGCCTTCCCGACATCATGCGACCGGTAAACTCGTCGATAATGACGACTTCTCCATCTTTTACCACATAGTCCACCTCATTTTTGAACAGGGCATGCGCTTTAACAGCCTGATTCAAGCAATGAAGAGTTTCAATATTAGTCGGGTCGTACAGGTTTTCGATGTTCAACAATTTTTCCATGAGGACAATACCCTCTTCCGTCAAGGAAGCGGTCCTGGCTTTTTCGTCGACTATATAATGCTCTTCTTTTTTCAGTTTGGGGACAAGTTGATTCACCTTATAGTACTTGTCCGTGGACTGCTCCGCTGGACCGGAAATGATCAAAGGTGTCCGGGCTTCATCAATTAAAATACTATCCACCTCATCCACAATGGCAAAGTTCAATTCCCGCTGAACCATTTGTTCTTTCGCGAACTTCATGTTGTCGCGAAGAAAATCGAACCCAAATTCATTATTGGTGCCATAAAGCACATCTGCGGCATAGGCCGCCTTTCTTTCATCTTCTGGAATATTGTGATAGATCATCCCCACAGACAAGCCCAGAAACTTGTAGACCTTCCCCATCCACTCACTGTCACGGGTAGCCAGGTAGTCGTTCACCGTTACAACATGGACTCCCTTTCCCGGCAAGGCATTCAAGTATACCGGCAAAGTCGCCATCAGGGTTTTCCCTTCCCCCGTTTTCATTTCCGCTATTTTTCCTTCATGCAGGACCACTCCACCTATGAGTTGCACATCAAAGTGACGCATTCCAAGCGTCCTCCAACTGGCTTCGCGGACCACCGCAAATGCCTCGGGCAAAATATCTTCCAGGGTAGCACCCTTGGACAACCTGTCTTTCAACTCGGGTGTTTTGGCTTTGAGTTGATCGTCAGAGAGAGCCTTGATCTCATCTTCCAGGGCGTTCACAGCATCCACATAACTCTGAATCCGTTTGATCTCGCGATCATTACGGGTACCCACTAATTTCTTAATGAAACCAAACACCATCTCAAATCCTGATTTAACTTTTGGAATTAAAAATATCGCAACACAAGGAATCACAGCCCCTGACCATCAAGGGCAACCCTCGCTCATAAAAGGATACACACAGAAAAGTTCGTGATATCGGTGGGGGAAAAATGACTCAAAACCTGGCGATTCAATAATCGCCAAAGGATAACCTACTCTTCTAAAATATAATTCTTAGGGCTGACCGGCACACCGTTGAGCAACACTTCGTAATGGAGGTGAGGCCCCGTACTCCGCCCTGTATTTCCTACCAGGGAAACAACCTGCCCTCTCTTAACGCGGTCTCCGACTTTAACCAAATGCTTGGAATTATGACCATAACGGGTAACAATGCCATAACCATGGTCGACTTCAACCAGATTACCATAACCATTCTCTCTGCCTTCGATCACAACCACGCCATCCGCCGTAGCACGCACCGGCGCTCCAGCCCGGGCCGCAATGTCCCAACCTTCATGCCTTTCCCTCAAACCTGTAAAAGGAGATTTTCGAAAACCAAAATTGGAAGTTACCCAACCGCGAGTCGGCCAGATTGAAGGGGTTGAAGAAAGAAAAGATTTTTGATTCTTAAAAAAATCATCCAGTTCCTGAAAACTGATGCTCTGAATTTTAGCCTGGCGGCTTAAGTGGTCCACCCCATTGGACAATCGATCCACCATACTAGCCGCACCTCGCCCCATAGCCGTGGTGAAACTGTTGGTGCTCAAACCATAAGGTCCACCAACACCCCAATTTTTCTCAACAGATTTTGGAG
>PCTK01000074.1:0-147 GCA_002786505.1 Nitrospinae bacterium CG22_combo_CG10-13_8_21_14_all_47_10
TGGTTTTCGTTCCCTTTACAGTTGCGGGGCAGTGTTGGAATTTCACCAAACTTCCCTTGACCGGACTTGGTTAAAAAAATTTCTGAATTATTGAAGCACCTTTTTAATGACTTCCATGTTTATGGAAGTTTTTACTAATTCCGCAAG
>PCTK01000074.1:269-1575 GCA_002786505.1 Nitrospinae bacterium CG22_combo_CG10-13_8_21_14_all_47_10
CATGCAGATAAGTACCGAAAACAGTTCCCGCCTGATTGATGATTCCAAAATTCATGGGGTTGTCACCATCAGAGGCCGAGAAGAGGGCAGGATAGTCACCCCTGAAGGTGGTTCGCCCCATATGAATTTCGTAACCTTCGCATGGGATCCCCTCTGGGAATACACGGCTCTTGACAGTTTCAAGTTGTACCTGTCGGGTTAGTTTTTCAGCCACCAGGGTGGTTTCAAAGTCGAATAAGCCCAGTCCCTCAGCTTCATTTTCCAGGCTCTCCAGATTGTCAGGGTCCTTTATGGTTTTCCCCAGCATTTGGAATCCGCCGCAAATCCCAAGGATCATCGTGCCAGCTTGATGACATTTCAGGATTTTTCGGGCCAGGCATTGCTTATTCAAAAAGTTCATGTCGGCAACGGTGTTTTTGCTACCGGGAATGATGATCAAGTCCGGGTGGCCCATTTGAGCAGGCTGTTGGACATATTGAATCGAAATAGAAGGATCATGCGTAAGCGGGGACAGGTCCGTGAAGTTGGACATTCGCGGAAGTTCGATGACGGCGATGTTCAAAACCCCTTGCGCATTTTGGTCGGCAGAATAAAACCTTTGCGGCACTGAATCTTCTTCGTCAATAACCAGATCTCTGAAGTAGGGAATGACACCTAGAACCGGTTTGCCCACCATTTTTTCAAATTGTTCAATACCTGGTTGCAGAAGGTCGATGTCTCCGCGGAACTTATTGATGATGAATCCCATGACCCGAGCCTGTTCTTTAGCGGGTAGCAGGTCATAAGTACCTTTGAGCCAGGCAAACACTCCTCCCCGATCAATATCCCCGACAAGGAGGACTGGTGCGTCTGCTTTTTCAGCGATGAACATGTTAACAAGATCCGTCTTTTTCAGATTAATTTCAGCCGGACTTCCCGCGCCCTCAATAATAACTAATTCGTAATGGTTTCTTAGTTCAGCCAGGGCTTGAGTGACGATTTCTTTATGTTTCAGGTGATGGGAATAAAAATCCTTGGCGTTTCTGGAGCCATAAGGTTTTCCCATCACGATTACTTGTGAGAGATTGTCTCCTGAAGGTTTCAGCAGAATGGGGTTCATGATAACTTCCGGCTTTAACCCGCAAGCTTCCGCCTGATAGGCCTGGGCTCTCCCCATTTCTTCCCCGCGTGCTGTCACGAAAGAATTTAAAGCCATATTCTGGGCCTTGAAAGGAGCTACTTTGTATCCGGCCTGATAAAAATATCGGCAGAACGCGGCAGTCAAAAGGCTTTTGCCGACACCGGAACCGGTTCCCTGAATCATTAA
>PCTK01000074.1:1581-3713 GCA_002786505.1 Nitrospinae bacterium CG22_combo_CG10-13_8_21_14_all_47_10
TGCTGGCATAAATTTTTTACGCGGGCCTTTTCCTTTTAAGGAGCCAAACGAAAAAGGGGCCTCCTATCATTGCTGTGATTATTCCTACCGGAATTTCTGTCGGTGCGAGAACTGTTCTCGCCAAAGTGTCGCAGGCTACCAGAAAACTGGCCCCGAAGAGCATGCATGCAGGAATCAGTATCCGCAGGTCCGGGCCGACAAACAGTCGGACGGTGTGGGGAACGATGAGACCGACAAAGCCTATGGGACCGCAGGCTGCCACCACTGTTCCGGTGATGAGTGAGGCGGTGATGAATCCGACCTTTTGAATCCTTGCAACATTTACCCCCCGGCTGGAAGCGGAATGAACACCGGTGCTGATGAGGTTCATATCTCTGCTGATAAACAGCAAGATGAATATTCCCAAAAATACTATTGGAGAAATAGATACTATTGTTTTGTAATCGGTGATGTCCAAACCCCCCATCAGCCAGCGGATAATTCTAAATGACTGACTGAAATCCGCAATGTAGTGGATAAACATCACCATTGCCGCGAAAAAAAAATTGGCGGTCACTCCGGCGAGAAGAAGCACACCTGTCGGAAACTCCCCGTGCCGGGTCCTGACTAAGCTGAACACCAGCATAATGGCACCGAGGGAACCCAAAAATGAAAATAAAGAAACTACGGGGAGTCCCAATAGGTAAATATTCAAGTTCAGGGCAATGGCTATCACCGCGCCCAATGCCGCACCGCTGGAAACACCCAAAGTGAAGGGTGCCGCCAAATCGTTTCTCAATAAGGCCTGGAAAATGGCACCGGCTACTGACAAGGCGGCCCCCGTCAAGGCACCGAGAAGAATTCTTGGAAATCGCACCTGAAAAAGGATGTTGGCATCCACATTATTGGAAGTGCTTATGCTGTCAGAAAAAGCCCGGGCCAGACTAATTTTGCTGGAACCGATGAGAGGCGTGACACCCAGGGTAACAATGAATATTAAAAAAAATAATGAGAGGGTCATTACATAAGACCTTGAGTTCATTTGGGATTAACTCCTGATTGCCGGATGGACCCGGATGTTTCCATCCTTGGAGTCGAGATCTACTTCTACGCCGTATACCTGCTCAAGAATATCCTTTTTAAGGACCTGCTGGGGAGGTCCGTCACGGACAATTTGGCCTTCGTTTAAAAGGATAAGTCGATTGCAGAACCTGGAGGCGAGATTCAAGTCGTGCATGGCCAAAATCAGGGTCATTTTATGCTCTGCGTTGAGGTTTTTTAAAATACTCAGAATTTGAACCTGATATTTTAAATCCAGAGCCGCTGTAGGTTCGTCAAGAAGCATCATTTCCGGGTTTTGCGCCAAGGCGCTGGCGATCATGACCCGCTGTTTTTCCCCTCCGCTGATTTCATTGAAATACCTGTCCGAAAATTGGGCGGTCATTGTGGTTTCCATGGCGCGCTGGCTAATTTCAAAATCCTCCTTGCTTTCAAAAGATAGGGGAGAGAGATAAGGATGCCTCCCCATCAAAACGATTTCAGAAACCTTAAAAGGGAAAACCATTGGATGATCCTGCGGTATCCATGAAACGGATTGAGCGAATAGCTTTTTGTTGATTTTTGAGACAGGGGACTCCTTAAATCGAATAGAACCGGTATCCGATTTTAGAATGCCTCCCATAATCTTGAGGAGAGTGGATTTCCCGGATCCGTTCGGGCCGATCAATCCCACAAAATCCTGTTCCTCAATAGACATGGAAAGGTTTTCCAGGACCGGCGAAGTTTCATAAGTGAATGAAATATTTTCCAGTTTCATCAATGTAGGGGGCGTCATTGGTTGAGGCTCCCTTGATAACTCGTTTTTTTTGCCGGGCTCCCAAATAGTTCGGGATGTATGGCTTTGGAAAACTGCTCGATAATTTTCAAAAGCCGGGGACCGGGTATCAAAATATAATCAGCCCCGATAAAATGAATTTGTTTATTCTGAACGGCTTTAATAGTCGGGAAGCGGCTCCATTCCTGAATCCTGAGAGCTGTTTCTTCTTGTGGCAGGTTTGATTTTGGACCCGCTTCTATAATGATTTCCGGGGATTTTTCAATGATATATTCCTTGGATAGTTTGGGATAGCGGGCGGGAGAGTTTCTGACAATAT
>PCTK01000074.1:3719-4547 GCA_002786505.1 Nitrospinae bacterium CG22_combo_CG10-13_8_21_14_all_47_10
CCCCGGAAAGATTCAGGAGCTCATTTAAAAATGTGCCGGGTCCCGCGGCGTATAAATCGCGCGAAGGGTCACTGCTGTCTCCCAGGAGCAATAAAACCTCTTTTTGGGGCAAACCTTTTAGCCGGTCCTGATAAAAAGCGATCCCTTCATGCAAGCGAAGCAGTAGTTTTTTTGCTTGTTCCTCGCAGTTTAAGGCGGTTCCCAGTTTTTTAATGGAGGCAAATATCTCTGCCAGATTTCCCATGCCTACTTCGAGCGTTTGGATTCCGAGGCTTTTCGCGTTGTCGGCGATTCTCTGACTGCCGGATTGATGGATGATCAGGTCAGGTCTTAAGGAAACCACCGTTTCCATATTGGGGTTTATCATGCCGCCAATGCTTGGAAGCCGACACGCCGCCTCAGGATATTTGCAAAAATCGGTTACGGCAATTACCCGGTCTTTCAATCCTAGCTCGAAAAGGGTTTCGGTGATAGAAGGGGAGGTAGAAATAATCCGGCTTGTGGATTTAATACCTGTATTGTTTGCCCAGGTTGAAACTGCCGAAAAAAAGAAGAGCAGGATTATTCCGAGAGCCTTGAAGTTTGCTTTAATGATGTAAAGGGGATTAAACGTGTAAAACTTCACCGGAATATCCTCGTTCCAGCGAAATGAGGGGGCAAAGCACGGAGCTCGGCTTAACTCACCTCAGGCCGCGAAGGTTTAGTTAAATAGGGTCAGAATCAGGTGTTCTGGCTTCCGGATCAACCGAATTCCCGCGCCTTCCCATTTGAAAAACAAACAGTGGCAAACTGCGGGATTCGTCCCCGGTTACAGCGGCGGGTCCGCGA
>PCTK01000074.1:4555-10489 GCA_002786505.1 Nitrospinae bacterium CG22_combo_CG10-13_8_21_14_all_47_10
AACCGTCTTCCCTGCGACCGACCCCAATGAATTCTGTAAAGAATAGCAAATTACTTGTGAAAGTCAATCTGCATCCGATTTTTAATTTATTAATTTTATCATGAGTTGAAAAAGTCGCACAAGTCCTGCAGGTTTTCCGAGTTGATTTCATGAGGCTGGTTAGTTTCTTTGGCTTTTACCAGATGGCCACGGTTTTTCATTTCGTCCAGGGCATGATCGGCCAGAAAAGAAGGGACAACCTCATCGTTACTGCCAAATATTCCTAAAATATGGAGGGGTTCCTTTTCCTCAATGATGGGGGCTTGAAAATCTGGCAGGAAGCCGCAGATGGAGGCGACTTTAAACAGGTTATGATTTCCCAGCAGGGTATAAGTCAGAGACGCGGCCCCTCCTTGAGAAAACCCCCATAAGCAGGTTCTCAATTTTATTTCAGGGTTTTGGTTCAAATAATGTTCATGGGCGGAATTGATGATCCGGGTCGTATAGGCGACAAAGCTATTCACAGTTTCACTTTGCCGGGGGCCGTCTTCCCACCAACTCCAAATACCATCCCCGGCATTGACCTGGCCTTCCGGAAAAACCATCAGGGTGTTTTGGAGTTTTAAACGATTCCCCTGGACCAGCATATTTTCCGGGGTAGAACTTGCACCATGAAATCCGATCAAAAGGTTGACCGGTTTTTGGGGGTCGATTTCAGTTTCGCCCAGTATGGCTTTTTTGTTATTCCATTCAGTGGTTGAATATCGGGTTGTCATCCGTTGGACTCTTCATTTTTTGATTGAATAAGATTTTCGGCAAGAGCTATCGCATCTTCCCGGGTGGTGATGTTGCCCAGCACCTGTGCTTTTTGGACACTGTTCAGGATTTTACCAAAAACTGGAGAAGGTGAAAGGCGAAACTGATGAATAATATCATCCCCGGTCAGTAAGGGCCTTTCACTCATTACTGGCAAAAACTGTTCATAGTAGAATTTCAGAATATGGTTGCAGAAAAGAGCAGGGCCTTCCGCAGAAGTATTATCAAAACTGGTAATAAACAAAACTATTGAAGCCAGTAGCTCTGTGTGGATTTTTCTGGTCACCTCGTAGGTTTCGTTTTGCCCTGGATTTCCCCCTAAACACATTTCCCTTAAATGCCGGGTTCCGTCCTGGGCCCGCTCCATAAACCGGATTTCGTCATTACTGAGCCTGAGTTCCTGAATCTCACCGGTTCCAGATGATTGGTCGGGGTTCATCCGCAAGGCTGAGAGTTTTAATAGGTATTGTCTACCAAGAAAGCTTTGGTTGGTAAACTGAGCCCCAAATTCAGGGAAGAATTTTCCCGGATCTTTTAACAGGGAATCCAGTCTCTGATATTGAGCAAATGCTTCATCAGAGACTTTGAAAAGGCAATCCAATAACCCACAGTCATGCATGGCCTTAAGTAATAAAAAAGTGGTTGGTGCTTTGAAAAACAGGGTCAGTTCGTACCAAATTCGTTCTGGAGCCGATTCTCTCAATCGGGTTTTATGGAGAGAGATTTTGGTTAATGTGTCTTCATCAATTTCAAAGCCCAGGGTTGCCGCGAAACGAAAGGCTCGGAGCATGCGCAGGGGATCAGAGGGAATAATAGGGCCTGGTAGTACCCGGATTTTCCGGTTTTTCAGGTCGTCCTGTCCATTATGAGGATCAATGATATTTTTTCTGCCAGACAGGAAATCTGACAGGAGTTGTCCCATGGCGTTGATTGTGAAATCCCTTTGCGATAAATCTTCTTCAATATTTTTTCCCTGCAAGTCGGTGAAATCGAGATGTTGTTTTTGATCAAGGATAACGCGAGTTGTGCATCGCCCGGGGGTTTTGTCCAGAGGGACGCATGTGAAATTAAGGGAGCGGGAAAAACTGGTTCCAATTTCCGCCGCGTTCTTTCCGGTCAGGTCAAAGTCGGAGTACGGCTTTTGGGACAAAAAATCCCTCAATGTTCCTCCAACCACGAAAAGTTTTTGGTTCCGGCTGGTGGAAAAATTCAGTAGCTCTAACAAAATGGACTTGGTAGAAGAATCCATGAATTTAAAATAAGTTGCTGGTCAACGGTGATTTTATTGTACAGGAAATTAAATGGGAATTTATTTAATTCTGACAGGGAATACTTTGAAACGAGGTGATAGCTTCAATGGAAAGCAAGGTGCGGCTAGGCTTCCCAACCTGATGAGAGGCGGACCTGTTTTGAAACGAAGATTCTGCCATCCCTTTTCACGAACTGCAGGTCGGTATTGGTCAGGGCTCCGATGATTTGCTGGAGGTTTTCGGAGGGTTTGCTTTGCGGGTCCTTGATTAGAAATGGAATCATTTCGTCAATGGAATCCCGAACCCGGTCACTCTCAATAATATATCCTAGAAAAGTGATATCAACTTCCAGGAATTTTTTGACAAGCTTTAAAAGGTTGTCCCCAGCCATCAGGTCTTTCCGGTTTCTCACACGATTGACCACGAGACCAGGATTGAATTCATTGATTAATGTGTTGAGTTGATCAATATGGTCGGGAAACCGTTCCTGAAATTTAGACCGCAACAAGCCGGTGGTGTAGGCATCCATATCGCCATTTTTGGGGTCGGAATGATCCACCAATTTTTGAATTTCCGGATGACCTTGGAAGGCAAGCGATATCTTGCGAAACAGGGCGCCTCGAATAAAGCTGAATGTCTTCATGATAGAGGTCATTTCCGGAGTTGTCAGGACTACCCCCTGTGTGCTGATATTGAAAAAATCAATGACGTTGTAGTTTGTTCCAGGGCCTAAGTCCAGGAGGATGGTGTCTGCCTCCAGGTTTTTTATGAAAGAAATTATGGTGCCTACTTTATCGGAATCAATATTGGCGCTTCCCGGGTTGTCTCCCGCGCCGCTGACAAATTTCAAGTTACTGATGCCGGTATCGAGAAGGAGAGTTTTTGGGTCGACCATCTTGTCACCGAAGAAATCCTGGAAGCCGTGAGCGGGGTTGCCGATGCCCAACAGGGCGTGCAGGTTGGACGCCCCGAAATCGGTATCCATTAGAATGACTTTTTGACCGCTCAAAGCCATCCCTGCCGCCAAATTGGTGCAGACAACACTTTTCCCTATGCCGCCTTTTCCGCCTCCTACGGCGATTATGTTAACTGGGCTTGTCATTGTGTTTGCGCTTCGAATGAGCCGAACTCCGATTATTTATGTTTTTTCTGGTCTTTCATGAAAACAAACGATTCCAGCAGGTCCATATATTTCTTGCTGTCCGGTGACAGGCCTGCTGGTGTTTTAGAATACCGCCGGGGTTCCGTTATACTTGTAAACTCTCTCTCAGGGATATTTTTTTCAATGGGTGCTGGGGCCTGTTCTGTATGCTGATACCTGTTTTCAAAACGGGATTGTAAAAATTTAAGTTGATCAATAAGGCTATCTGCTTTTTCTGGAGAAGCATATTCATCGGCTGAGCGTGGTTGTGCTTGATCAATATCCTCAAAACTACTTGGCTCAGCTTCAAAAGTGAAATTCTCAGATGGAACCTCCGTCTCCTCCGGTGGAATCTCGGATTCCGCCTCAAAAGTGAAACCGGAGAGCTCTGGTTCGTAATCACGAGTTTTTGGTATAGCTGGTTCTATTTCAACCGCTGTTTCAGGCTCTGGTTCTGGCTCTTCCTCAAGCGTGAAATCCGCTTCGGATTCCAGGGATGACAAGATTTCGGAATCAGAAAGATCGGAAAAAGGGGCCGATTCTTCTTCAAGCTCTTCCAATGAGATATTTGGTTCCTTTTTCTGCTCGGGTGCCTCACTTTGAGTATCGGTAGATTCGGGTTCAGGCGGAAGGTCTTCCAGAAAAAACTCTTCATCATGGGAGTAATCGTCATCAATGGTCCCAGAACCACCAATATGGATTTCGCTCAAATCCTTGATGGAGCTAGGGGCTTCATTGGGTTCCTCAATTTGCTCGGTCAATTTATTGATGGTTCTTTCCATTTCTTCTTGAAGATCCCTGATGGCCTTGTCTTGTGCATCCTCATCAAGCTCGGAGTAGTGTGCGAAGGGATCCAGGGGTTGTTCATCCAACTCCATCAATTCACCTTCTTCCTGAAGCTCTTTGATGGCTTGGTCGTGGGCAGTGTCATCAAGATGGAATTCCGTATCTTCGCCCAGGGACATGAATTCGTTCAGTTCTTTATCAAATTCGCTTTCTGTTAACTGTGAGCTGACAGGCTCCCGGCTTTCTTCCTTGTCTAAGGTCGGCTCAGAGGACTCAAGTTCAAACTCTTCCAATTGGGCTTCAAAGTCCTCTTCTTCCTGGTCATCAAGGGATTTCGTGTAGGGAGAAGAGGTCTCGTTTCCGAATAAGGGTTTTTCCTTTTCATCGTCTTCGGGTTCAGAACGGCGAAGCCTTCTTGGGTCATCTGCATCGTATTCTTCCTCTTCCTCCATTTCCTCCATCAGTTCATCAAGCTTGCGTTCGCGTTCCTTTGAAATGCTTCTAGCTTTTATAAGCGCGTATGGGACAAGAAAAAGGGCGGCCAGAGAAATCCCCATATAAACAGGGTTATCCTGGAGTTGAATGAGATAGGGTTTGAGGAATTTAAAAGTTTCCGTATTTTCCAGGTCGAATCGGGAATCCAGTTGGAACCAGATTTCCTTGATAAACTCCAGGGCCGTTTGAAGGAATTGTTCGATCATTTATTTTGAGTGGGGTTGAGGCTCAAGAAAAGGAGCGTGTTTCAAAACGTTTCTCTTTGGCAAGCAAGGGCTCTCTTTTTCGAGAGTCAGGCATGGGTTTTGCTGACCGGAGTCAAAAATTTCCTGTTTTGGCATTTTCGCCTCAATAAAATACAAGAAAATTTCAGGATTACACCTAGATTATATTTCGGCCATAATATTAGCATAAAAAACCGAAAATGCAGTAAAATTAATTACTTGGCAGGTTTTTGTGGGTGCGGTTAGATGTTATAATCGGATCAGGTTTTTAAAAATTCGACTTTTGGGCATTAAATTAATGGAAAAGTTGTCGGTCACCATCATTACCCGGAATGAAGAGAAGAATATTGGTAGATGCCTTGAAAGTGTTAAGTGGGCTGATGAGATTGTTGTTCTGGACACAAACAGTACTGATTGTACTGTGGAAATTTGCAGACAATTCACTGACCGTGTTTTTTCAGTGGACTGGCATGGTTATGGCAAACAAAAAAACTTGTGTGCGGACCGCGCCAGTCATAATTGGATTCTGAATATTGACTCCGATGAAGAGATTAGTTCTGAAGGCGCTGAGGAAATTCAGGCGCTTTTGAGTGGTGGCCCAAGGCACCCTGTTTACCAATTGCCGCGCAAAAACTTTTTTGCCAGGCGTTGGGTTCGCTATGGAGGGTGGTATCCAGACCGAATCTCCCGACTGTATGATAAAACCCAGGTGCGTTTCACGGAGTCTCAGGTGCATGAAAAATTAGTTCCCGACGGGAATGTGGGCTCCATGAAAAACCCTATCCTGCATTACTCATTTTCCGGAATGGAAGACTATATAGATCGACAAAATCGTTACTCCACACTCTATGCGCGTGAGAAAGTGAGTCAGGGGTTTCGCGCGGATTGGTCTCATCTTTTGTTACGTCCTCCAGCGGCGTTTTTTAAAAACTACTTATTTCGACAGGGATTTAGGGATGGATTCCTAGGGCTGTTTCTAGCTCTTGCTTTTGCCTTTTATACCTTTTTGAAATATGCCAAGACTAAAAGCGTCTGATGTATTTGATTCTGTTTTGCTCACCTTAATGCAGGCATAAAGGCAGGCATATTAAAAAATGACAGAGTTGTGGTGTTTGAGATAAAATGAATCTGCGTTTAGGTTTTGCCGTTTACAGGAACCATCCCCGAACTCGGCCCCCCCTTGCGTTTACCGTTGGTCCTTGATGGGACAACCAATCCACGAACTCCAGAGGCTTTTTTCTTG
>PCTK01000027.1 GCA_002786505.1 Nitrospinae bacterium CG22_combo_CG10-13_8_21_14_all_47_10
GAGCGCATTCCCATGATCTCCAAGGTGGCTATCATTTCCCCGCATGGATGGTTTGGCCAGGAGAATGTGCTGGGTCGGCCGGACACGGGGGGTCAAATTGTTTACATCCTGGATCAAGTCCATGCGCTGGAAAACTATCTATTGAGTAGCCTGAAGTCATCCGGCGTAGAAACGCTTCCTAAAATCATTGTGCTGACACGGCTGATTCCAAACAATGAGGGTACCCGAAGTAATGAGCGGCTTGAAAAAATCAACGGAACCCTGAATAGTTGGATACTGCGTGTGCCATTTAAAGATAAAGATATGCGCACCATTCCCAATTGGATTTCCCGATTTCACATCTGGCCCTATCTCGAACAATTTGCATTGGACAGCAAAACAGAGCTATTGAAAGAGTTTGATGGAAAACCTGATATGATTGTTGGAAATTACTCAGATGGAAACCTTGTCGCTTCCCTTTTATCCTCCTGGTTGCGAGTGATCCAATGCAATATTGCCCATGCATTGGAAAAATCAAAATATCTTTGCTCCGACCTGTTTTGGCAGGATATGGAAAAGGACTATAATTTCTCCCTCCAGTTTACCGCCGATCTGATTTCCATGAATAAAGCTGACATTGTGATCGCCAGTTCTTTTCAGGAGATCAGAGGAACGGATTCAGTTTTGGGACAATATGAATCCTATTACCTTTTTTCCATGCCGGAATTATTTAAAGTCGTTAACGGGATCAACCTGTTTCATCCCAAATTTAATGTCGTTTCTCCGGGTGTCAATGAGAACATATTCTTCCCGTTTACCAAGTTGGATCAGCGATTGAAAAGCAGAATCGAAGATTTGGCCAATATACTTTTCGAAAAACAGGGGAACGATATATACGGTCATCTCGAAAACCCTTCGAATCCTCCTATATTCACCATGGCCCGCCTCGACAAAATCAAGAACATAACCGGCCTTGTGGAGAGTTATGGACAAAACGAAGAACTTCAAAAAAAGGCAAACCTGATCGTTATTGCCGGGAGTATTTATGCCAACAATTCTGCCGATGAGGAAGAAGGTTTTGAACTAAAAAGAATGTATGACTTGATAGAAAAATATCATTTACAGGGGAAAATTCGCTGGCTAGGGATGCGGATTTCTAAAGCTGAAAGCGGCGAAATTTACCGAATCATTGCGGATAAACGCGGTGTCTTTGTTCAACCGGCCCTGTTCGAAGCCTTTGGACTAACTGTCCTGGAGGCCATGGCAAGCGGCTTGCCAACCTTTGCCACTCAATTCGGCGGCCCCCTGGAAATCATAGAAAATCAAAAGAACGGATTTTGGATCAACCCCACTCAACCGGGGTTGCTCACCGCCCCTATTCTGCAGTTCTTTAATACTCTGGAAAAGCGCCCTGATTATTGGGATAAAATTTCAAAGCAGTCCATTCTCCGCATCCGAAAATTTTATACCTGGAAACTTTATTCGGAGAAAATGATCAAGTTTGCCAAATTGTATGGATTCTGGAACTATTCTGGTCAAGCTGATGAGAAAAAAGAAATCGACCATTATTGCAATTTAATTTTCCACCTGATTTTCAAAAAACGGCTGAAATGAGGTCTGGTGAAGTTTCATCGCTACTCGTCTGCCAACTCGTCTGCCAACTCAATGATTAGCTTGAGAAAACCAACGAGTCGCAGGCGATCATCATCGTCCTCCATATCCCTCAACCAGCTTTCATAACCATATTGGACCAACTGCGTTTTCCCTGAAAATCCTTTTCCCTGTTCAGCCTCAAGATCACTCAGGCATAAAAACTCTTCCCTGGCCTGATCACTGATCTGGGTAAAACTTTCAGGGCCATGGATGTATTTATAAGTCAGTGAGGTTTCAGGTAATTGTTGTGATAATTCAGTTAAAATGGGGTGTGATTGGGCATTCATGATATATAGAGGGAATAGTTTAAACTATTCTCCGACTTTAAGTTAAAAAGAAAATTGTCAAACCATTATAGAGTACTTTTATTATCAAGGGTTTCTAAAATTAACTTGAAGGACTGAAATATTATGATGACACGAGGCACTATTTTGGATCAAAACGAGTTCATGCAAGGGTTAATAAAAAGAAACCCTGGAGAAGTAGAGTTTCATCAAGCGGTTGAAGAAGTTGCCACCAGCGTTATCCCTTTTATCAATGAGAACCCTAAGTATATCGAAAGTCAAATTCTCGAGCGGATGACCGAACCGGATCGAACAATTATTTTCCGTGTTTGTTGGGAAGATGATGAAGGAAATATCCGCACTAATCGCGGCTACCGAGTGCAATTTAATAACGCTATTGGGCCTTATAAAGGAGGCCTTCGTTTTCACCCCTCTGTCAATTTAAGCATTCTCAAGTTTCTGGGTTTTGAGCAAACATTTAAAAACAGCCTGACTACTCTTCCCATGGGCTCCGGAAAAGGCGGGGCAGACTTCAATCCAAAGGAAAAGTCCGAACGGGAAATCATGCGTTTTTGCCAGGCATTTATGACAGAGCTTTCCAAGCACATCGGCGAGCATATGGATATCCCCGCTGGGGATATTGGAGTGGGTTCAAGGGAAATCAGTTTCATGTTTGGCCAATACAAACGCCTGAAAAATGAGTTCACAGGTGCTTTAACCGGAAAGGCTCTTGAGTTTGGTGGAAGTTTGATACGAAAAGAAGCCACAGGTTATGGATGCGCCTACTTCATGGAAGAAATGTTGAAACATCAAGGTAATACCATTGCGGGAAAAACCTGCCTGGTATCAGGATCAGGGAATGTTGCCCAATATGCGGCCCAGAAATTAATGCAGTTGGGCGGTAAGGTTATTACCATGTCCGACTCAACGGGATTCATCCACGACCCAGACGGTCTGACTGAAGAAAAACTGGAATACATCATAAAATTAAAAACTTTTCGCCGGGGAAACCTTTCTGAATTTTCCGAAAATTTCAACTGCAAGTTCTATGAAGATAAAAAACCCTGGTCGATAAAAGCAGACTTAGCCTTCCCCTGTGCCACACAAAATGAAATTGACAAAAAGGATGCAAAAATCTTGATTAAAAATGGCTGTATTGGCATTGCCGAAGGTGCCAATATGCCCTCAAATAAAGAAGCCGTCGAGGCCTTCCGCGAGGCAGGGATCGTATTTGGCCCTAGCAAGGCGGCAAACGCCGGGGGTGTTGCCGTCTCAGGCCTGGAAATGACCCAGAATAGCATTCGCATGGCCTGGCATCGTGATGAATTGGAAGAGCGCTTGAAAAAAATCATGCAAAATATTCATCAGCAGTGCATCAACTATGGCGTAGAAAAAGACCGTATCGACTATCTCAAAGGGGCCAACCTTGCCGGATTTGTCAAGGTTGCTAATGCCATGTTGGCATATGGTGTTGTATGATAAACTCGTAAAATCTTAACAGTAATTTCTTGAACAAAATCTTCAAACATCAAAATCAGGATATGCAATATGGCTTCCAAAAGTTCATCCTTCGACATTGTCTCCACAACCGATATGGCAGAAGTTCAGAACGCCTGTAACCAGTCCATGCTTGAAATCAGGCAACGGTTTGATTTTAAGGGAAGTAAAAGTGAGATCGAGTTGGACTTGAAAAAGGCCCAGCTCACCATTCTCGCGGATGATGAACACAAACTAAATTCAGTGATTGATATTCTGCAAAGCAAGCTGATCAAAAGAAAGGTATCCATTAAAGCATTGGACTATGGAGCTGTTGAACCCGCATCAGGAGATACGGTCCGACAGGTTATTAGCGTCCAACAGGGAATCCCCCAGGATAAAGGAAAGGAAGTCATCAAATTTATAAAAAGCCTCGGTTTAAAAAAAATGCAGGCTCAATTGGAGGATGACAAGGTGCGAGTCACGGGAAAAGATAAAGACGACTTGCAATCGGTCATAGCCAGCCTTAAGGGAAAAGATTTTGGAATTGATATGTCCTTCACAAACTATCGATAACCCGACCTGTCTCTTAATCCAGCACGGAGGTTCCCTTTTCTGTAGAAAGCGGTGCTCAAGAAAAACCTAAAAGCTCCAGGATTTTTTTGCCAAATATTATTCCACTGGAGTCATCGCCAGCAGTCACAATTTGTTCGGAATGAGTAAGAGGTTCGTTAACAACAAAAGCTCCTGCCTCTTCCATCTCCTGCATGCAACCGGCATGATCGGGAGCAGACACCTCCTGGCCAGAGAGCAGTCCGGCTCGCGCCAAAGAAACTACCGAGAGCCCTAAAGCCCCCACCACTTTTCCTGCCCGGTAATGATCGGTCAAAATTTGCGGCAGAATCGAATCATTCCATATCGAGTTTTTAGCACCCTTCCCTCCTACCACCACCACTGCATCATATTTTTTATTTTGTAAATATTGTTTATCCCAGTCCACTAAAATTCCGTCAGGTGTCCATCTGGTTTTCATTTCTCCAACAGCCTCCTTCCCCGACTTTGAAAGGACTATAGTTTTAATTGCAACCTCTTCAAAAACAGTTTTTAAATCTAATAATTGCTGATCACAAAAACGATTTTGGGGGATAACAATCAGGATGACTGCGGATTCAGCATTCACTACTTTCACTCTAACCTCCCCTATATCGCTGTAATCAATTAAACTACCAGAATTTAGGGTATCAGGACAAACCAACCCAATAATTTACACATCAAAGTAGTCTTTTAACGGACAGGCATTGCATTATTGTTAAGTATTGACATGATTTTTGCCCGTGTGCTAAAGAACGATTACTTACCTTAAACGGGGAAAGGACACAGCATGCCAAATGGAAAAGTAAAATGGTTCAGCAACCAAAAAGGCTATGGCTTCATCCAAACCAACGAAGGAGAAGATGTATTTGTGCATTTCTCCGCAATTAAATCTGAGGGATTCAAAACTTTAGAACAGGGGCAGGAAGTAAAGTTTGAAATCAGCACAGGCCCCAAAGGGTTCCAGGCTGAAAACGTTGTGCCAAGTAAATCGGCCACCTCTCCATAATTTGGCAGAGGACTCTGCCCTTTTTTGATTTTCCTCTTATAATCTGGTATGCGCCCCATTTTCAAAGGAGCCCCTTGTGCCTATTTTGATGACAGCCCGCTACCAGGTCCGGCCCCACGCCATTGACCGCTGTAAAAAAGCCATTCAACTTTTGGTTGAGCATGTTAAGGAAAATGAGAAAGAAACACTCTTTTACATGGCCCAGCAAGAGGTATTAAATCCCTATGCTTTTTTGCATGTTATGGTGTTCAAAGATGAAGTGGCCCTGACCTTACACCGTTCCTCGAAGGCGGCAGAACATTTCGTCAAAGTCCTGTATCCTGAAACACTCGACCCCCTGGAGTTTAAGGAATACAATATGACTGCCACAAACTTCACTCTATAAACAGTCCATCACTCATTAATATCCTTCAGAAGTCCTGCCGCTTCCTCCAATTCGTTCATAAGGCCTGGGGGAGGGTTCATGGAACCGGCCCCCACCTGATCGCCGTTTTTCAGCTTTTCAGACACTTCTAACTTTACCTCGCCGCTATCTAAAAAATATTTACGCAACTGATAATGCCGGTCAACCCGAATCCAATTTTTTCCATCCCCGGAAAGCTCATCAGTTCCAAGCAGAGCTTTTTTCCTGATAAAGGTAACCAGATTCTCCGAGGGCACATTAGTGACCTTGTTTTTACCCCGGCGAATCATCACCACTTTTAAAGGTTTGACCGACATGGAAATAAATTATAAAGGACGGGAATTAAAGAGCGTTGGCAGAGGAGTCAGGATTTGACTCTCCGCTAAACAAGTCGATCACCATTAATGCCACACCAATGGTTATACAAGAATCTGCAATATTAAAAGCCGGAAAGTGATACCCCTTAATAAAAAAATCAACAAAGTCGATCACCTCACCGTGGAGGCTTCTATCAATAAGGTTACCAATAGCCCCACTAAAAATCAAAATCAAACCCGTTTGCACCATTTTTTTTTCTTTGGGTGTCTGGTGAAATATTACGAGGATCGCCATAATTGCAATGGCAGATATGGTTACGAACATCAGAGCTTTATATTCGGACTGTTCGCTTGCAAACAACCCAAACGCTACCCCTGAATTTCGAATATGGGTCAGATTAAAAAAATCTTCGATTACTTTCACCGAATAATTGAGTGGAATATGAAGGGAAACCATCAGTTTGGTGTACTGGTCCACCACCACCAGGATTCCGGACATGGAAAATAGCACTAAGTATTTATTTCTCAAGCCTATCAAGCTCCTGCCGCTTGCAGGTGGTTCTCGCAACGCAGGCAAATATCCGCATTAAATTTTCCTGCTTCCGTATCAGGCTTAAAGTAATGCCAGCAACGTTCACACTTTACTCCCGGATGCATTTTTGAAAAAACTTTTAGCCCCTTCAAGGAATCACTCACAAAGACATTCCCCTCCGCGTCAAGTTTATCGACCAATTCCACCCCAGAGACAATAAAAATGTACTTCAGTTCATCAGCAAAACTTGCAACAATCTCCCGGTATTTAGCAGGCAACTCCAGTTTAATAATGGCGTCCAGAGAATGGCCAATTACTTTCTCCCTTCGACTGATTTCCAGAGCCCTGCTCACCTCCCCTTTCAAATTAACAAGAAATTCCCATTTTTTAACAAAAGATTCATCAAAACTCACGTTCTCTGGTTTTGGAAACTGGCAAAGATGAACGCTTTCTTCTTCCACGGTTTTCCGGGGAAGGTAGGACCAGACTTCTTCAGAGGTGAAGCTTAGAATGGGTGCCATCAAACGTACCATTCCCGTGACAAGTATATGCAGAGCGGTTTGGCCAGAGCGTCTTCCATGCGATTTAACCGGGTAAGTGTATAGCCTGTCTTTAATAATATCCAGATAGAATGCGCTCAATTCGACGATGCAAAAGTTTGAGAAGGAATGATAAAACACATGGAACTCATAATTCCCATAGGCGGTTAATATTTTATCCTGCAAAATGTTGAAGCGATAAACAATATACCGGTCCAACTCGAGCATTTCATCAACGGGCACCGGGTCCTTCTGACAATCAAAGTCATGCAGGTTCCCCAACAAATACCGGAAAGTATTGCGGATTTTCCTATACGATTCCGTCAAGCGCTTTAAAATCTCATTGGAAATGCGAATGTCCTCACGGTAGTTTTCCGAGGCGACCCAAAGGCGGAGTATTTCCGCACCATACTGTTCAATAATTTTTTCCGGAGCAATCACATTGCCGGCAGACTTGGACATTTTTTTACCCTTACCGTCCACCACATACCCATGTGTCAGCACCGATTTATAAGGTTCTTGCCCTCTTGTCCCGATGGATTCCAGCAAGGAACTGTGAAACCATCCCCGATGCTGGTCACTGCCTTCAAGGTAAAGGTCCGTTGGCCAATGCAGATCCGGGTTGTTCTCGATAACCGCTACATGGCTGACACCAGAATCAAACCAGACATCAAGAATATCGTTCTCTTTGGAGAACTCTTTTCCACCACAATGACAGACCGTTCCTTCCGGCAGAAGTTTTTCGGTATCAAACCAGAAGTCGGCACCGTGCTCCTCCACCCCTTCGGCAATTTTCTGAAACAACTCGCTGGAATTTACAAACTCCCCACAATCGTTACAGGTAAATAATGTGATTGGAACTCCCCAAGCCCTTTGCCGGGAAACACACCAGTCGGGCCGTTTTTCAACCATGCTGTATATCCGCTCCCGGCCCCACTCAGGAATCCACTTGGTGCGGTCAATACCAGCCAGGGCTTTTTCACGTAGATTATTTTTATCCATTGAAATGAACCACTGGTTCGTTGCCCGGAAGATAATGGGCTGACGACAGCGCCAGCAATGTGGATAGGAATGTGTGATATCTTTATGGAGGATTAAAAAACCATCCTGCCTGAGCTTTTCAATGATCTCCGGGTTGGCCTTCCTGACAAACATCCCGCCAAAATGTTCCACCTCCGGGACAAAAACTCCGGCATTGTCCACCGGGTTATAAGGCTCCAGCCCATATTTCAATCCGACAATATAATCATCCTGCCCGTGCCCTGGCGCAGTATGAACACAACCTGTGCCTTGCTCCAGAGTAACGTGATCACCCAGGATGACTTTCGACTCCCGATTTATAAAAGGATGACGGCAAACCGTGTTTTCCCAGTCCGCGCCCTTGCAAGAGCCCAGAATTTTATAATCCGTCAGTCCCCATTCCGACACCAGATTGGATAGACGGTCTTCCGCCACAATATAGGTTTCGTCTCCATGGCTAATTGCCAGGTAAGTGAACTCGGGATGCAAACAGATTGCCAGATTAGCCGGAAGGGTCCAGGGGGTTGTCGTCCAAATTACCATAAAAAGATTTTCCGGGTTCACCCCTTCCATACTTTTAGGGACTGCCGACTCAACGGGAAATTTGACATAAATCGATGGCGAGGTGTGGTCAGCATACTCAACTTCGGCTTCTGCCAACGCCGTCTGGCAGGAAGTACACCAATGAACCGGTTTCAAACCTTTATAGACCAATCCATTTTCGACGAACTTGCCAAATTCCCGCACAATGGTCGCTTCGTAGGAATAGTCCATTGTCAGATAAGGGTTCTCCCAATCAGCGAGCACGCCCAACCTTTTAAACTCCTCCTTTTGAATATCGACAAACTCCCGCGCGTAAATCCTGCATTGTTTGCGGATCTCTGACTTTTCCAGGCTCAGTTTATTTTCTTTAAGTTTTTTGCCTACCTGATGCTCAATGGGTAAGCCATGACAATCCCATCCAGGTATAAATCCTGAATCAAACCCCTTCATAGTCATGATTTTGACAATAAAATCCTTCAGGAGTTTATTTAAGGCATGGCCCATATGGATATGGCCATTGGCATAAGGCGGCCCATCGTGAAAAACAAATTGAGGTTTGCCTTTGGCGGACTGGCGGATTTTTTTATAAAGCCCTTCCTTTTCCCAAAGAGCAAGAATTTCAGGCTCACGCTGGGTCAAACTGGCTTTCATGGGGAAATCCGTGATCGGTAAATTAAGTGTGTCTTTCATTTCCATAAGATTTAAATAAAAGCTCCTACTTCAATTTCATCGCTTGTTTGGCCAGCTCCAAGGTTGACTTGGCTACAGCCTGGGCTTTCAGAGTACCTTCTCGCAAGATCTCTTTCACCTCATCGGGCCGGGTGAGAATATCCTGCCTTTTTTCCATCATCGGCCTCATACCCTCAAGCATGGTTTGTGAAAGCATCTTTTTGCAGTCTCCACAGCCTATCTTTGCAGTCCTGCAATCGACTGCGATTTCATCTTGCAGGGCCTTTGGCGAATAGATTTTATGAAACGGATACAGGTTGCATACATCGGGGTTACCGGGATCGTCGCGTCGGGCACGGGCGGGATCTGTAAGCATGGACTGAACTTTTTTGCTGACCTCCTTTTCGTTATCTGAAAGGAAAATGGCATTATTATAGGATTTGCTCATTTTTCGCCCATCCACACCATTTAACTTGGGGACGTCAGAAATTTTCGCGCCGGGTTCGATGAAGACCTTTTTATAAAGCTTGTTAAATCGGCGGACGATTTCACGCGATAGCTCAAGGTGTGGTGCCTGGTCTATGCCAACCGGCACGAAATCGGCTTTATACAAAACGATGTCCGCAGTTTGCAAAACGGGATAGCCTAAAAACCCATAAGAATTCATTTCCACGTTTTTAACTTCATCCTGTTTTTCCTTGTAGGTCGGGTTCCGTTCCAGCCAGGGAACAGGAACAATCATGGATAAAATCAGGTGGAGTTCCGCATGTTCAGGAATTTCAGATTGGAGAAACATTGTGCATTTTTCGGGGTCCAGTCCAGCACTCAACCAGTCTATTGCAACTTCAAAGGAAAAGTCCTTTATGCGCCCTGGGCCTTCATAAAGAGAGCTGAGCGCATGCCAGTCGGCGATAAAATAAAAGCACTCATACTCATCCTGAAGACTCACCCAGTTTTTCAACGCTCCGAAATAGTTACCCAGATGCAGTTTTCCCGAAGGCTGCATTCCGCTTAAAATTCTTTTAGCTTTCATCGACAACAATCCATCCGAATCAGGCAAAACTCGCCTTTAAAACTTGAATAATCATAGGAAACGTTTCCTGGCTCAGGAATAACACCGAATAATTGATTGGTAACATTAAAATTGTTCCGAGGATCCTCGTGTCGACAAAATGATCCATCAGAAAAACCCCTAATATCAGAAATGCTCCGAAACGATCCAGGTCGGTCAGTTTATCAGCAACTTCATGAGAAACTAACCCTTTAAGAACGCTGGATCCATCCAAGGGGAAAATAGGCAACATATTGAAGATCGCCAAAGCAACATTGATCCATATACCATATGCTAAAATGACAAATAAATAAGTAAACTCAGGGGATATCAACCGGATAAAAAAACTGCAAACCACCGCCATCGCCACATTTGACAAAGGCCCCGCGATCGCGACAAACATCATATCCTTGCGTGGATTTTCAAAATTGCGCCAATCCACCGGAACCGGTTTCGCCCAGCCAAATCCAACAAAATAGAAAAAAAGCACCCCAAGA
>PCTK01000043.1 GCA_002786505.1 Nitrospinae bacterium CG22_combo_CG10-13_8_21_14_all_47_10
CCATTTTGCCATATCCGCCTGAAATCACCAAAACCTAATCCCGACAACCGTTGTCCCAGAGAATTCGATACATTGGGTGACCACCTCAGAAAATGCCGTCTGGACTTCGGCTTGCTTCAAAAAGACCTTGCCCGATTGCTGGGGGTCGATAAAACCACCATCGCCAATTGGGAAAACGACCGCTTTTCTCCCGTATCCGGTTCATTCCTATGGTCGAGGAGTTATTTGGCTATTGCCCCCGGCCCAGGTGATATAGGGGGTGACCCTTCACTTGTGGGAGGTCTGGAGGACCATTTCCTTCTACATGGTAATTGAAGAGTCGAACTCGGAAAAACAATAGACCCAGACCGCTTTCCCCATTATAATTGAGGAATACACAGGAAAACTTTACATCCCAATGTGAGGGAGACATGAAAACCCGCGAAGAAATACTCAATATCCTCTCCCAGGAAAAATCGAAGCTGGAAACCCGATACAAGCTTCGCCGATTAGCTCTTTTCGGTTCCTACGCCCGCGGGGAAGAGACCGAGCAGAGCGATGTGGATATCCTGGTGGATGTCGATCCGTCCATAGGCCTTGAATTCGCCTCGCTCGGTGACGAACTTGAACATCTCCTGGGCGAACGGGTTGAGGTCGTCTCGATCCGTGCCATCAAGCCGAGAAATTGGAAGCTCATTGAGCCAGAGTTGGTAGATGTCGAGTAGGTCTTCAAAATTGCTGATTGAGGACATCGGGGACTCAATGGAAAAGATCGCCCGTTACGTCATCGGTATGGATTTGAATTCGTTTCAACAGGATGATCGTACCATTGACGCCGTGGTTCGTAATTTGGAAATCATCGGCGAAGCGGCCAATCGGTTGTCTGAGTCTTTCAAGTTGCAATATGCCGAAATTCCATGGAGGAAAATTGTCGGACTGCGGAATCGCATAGTCCATGAATATTTCGGAGTGGACGTTGATATTGTTTGGTCTATTCTTCAGAGCGATCTCCCTGCTCTCCGCCCGGCCTTCGAAAAGATTCGTGAGGAATTGAGTGATTAGTGACCGGAATTGCCTGACAGTTGACTATTTTAAATTTTCCTCCCTAAAAATTTCTACACGCGTCCAGGTCCACTTCAATTGGCCAGTTTCCTTTTTCCACCCTGTTGCCGCGATCTCTCAGTCTGTCTCTCTTTATGTTTTGGATAATAGATTTTATCCTCTTGATACCAATCGTTTCCTTCATCGATATCCTTGCCTGTCCAGTGAATCAGAAAATCCGAGTGTATAGCATAGTCATAAGGCATAGGAATCGAGCTCCAATTTGTTAAAAATTTAGTCTGACCTGGATTGGATAAGCTCAACAACCTCAGTGTTAAAACCAGCTTTCCCTGTCCAGTGAGCGGTACTGGATGGCTTCGGCGATGTGTTCGGACTGCAACGATTCGCACTCTGCCAGGTCGGCGATGGTGCGGGCGACTTTCAGGATGCGGTCATGCGCCCGGGCACTGAGCCCCAGTTTGTCGATAGCCAGGGCCATGATCTTTTTCGACGCTTCATCAAGTTGGCAATGGGATTTCAGTTGGTGTGGGTTCATGTTGGCGTTGAAATTGTTTTCGGGGCTTTGCTGGAAGCGTTTTAACTGGACGCTTCGCGCTTTTTCGACTCTGGCTGAGATGGTGGAAGATTTTTCTCCACCGGATTCTGTTGACAGGTCTTTATATTCCAGCGCGGGTACTTCGATATGCAGGTCGATGCGGTCGAGCAGGGGACCCGAAATCTTGCCGACATATTTTTTGATCATCATCGGTGTGCATCCGCATTCGCGTTTCGGGTCGAACCGGTAACCGCACGGGCAGGGGTTCATCGCCGCCACCAGCATGAGGTTTGCCGGATAGGTGATGGACCCGGCGGCGCGTGAGATCGAGACCTCGCCTTCTTCCAATGGTTGGCGCAGGACTTCGAGCACATTCCTTTTGAATTCGGGAAGCTCATCGAGGAACAACACACCGTTATGCGCCATTGAAACTTCACCGGGCATGGGCACGCGGCCACCGCCGATCAACCCGGCATCGGAGATGGTGTGATGCGGGGACCGAAAAGGCCTGAGCTTTAATAATCCTTTGCCATTTTTCAATTGACCGAGAACGCTATGAATTTTTGTGCTGGTGATGGCTTCCCCCTGGGTCATGGATGGCAGAATGGTAGGGATGCGTTTTGCCAGCATGGATTTACCGGAACCGGGGGGACCGATAAGCAGGATATTGTGTCCGCCGGAGGCGGCGATTTCCAGGGCACGTTTGACGTGGTGCTGGCCTTTCACATCGGTGAAATCCAATTCATATTCTTTGGCGTGCGGACTCCCGGCATGGGTTTCAGGAGTCACTGCCTGAAGTTCCAAATTCCCGCACAAAAATTCCAGAGCCTGGGGCAGGCTCTCTATCGGATAAATGGGGATGCCTTCGATGACCGAAACTTCCGCCGCGTTTTGCGCCGGCAGGAGAACGCCTTCCATTCCATGATCGCGTGCCATGGCGGTGATGGAGAGTCCGCCGCGGACGGGTTTGACCCGGCCATCGAGAGAGAGTTCGCCGAGAATCACCAGTTTTTTCAATCGGTCATTTTCAATCATTCCGCTGGCTGAGAGGATGCCGAGAGCGATGGGCAGGTCGAACGCAGAACCTTCTTTGCGGATATCGGCGGGAGCCAGGTTGACGGTGATTCTTCGTACGGGCAGGTCTAACTGAGTGTTGCGAATGGCGGCGGTGACCCGGTCGCTACTTTCCTTGACCGCCGCGTCGGGCAGACCGACGATGGACATGCCCGGCAGGCCTTGTGACAGGTTGACTTCGACCTCGACCAGATAACCGTCTATACCCAGAACCGCTCCACTGTGAACGAGGGCGACCACTTGTTACTCCAGTGCAAATTGATAATGGTTCGCGGCATTTTGTAAATCACCCCAGGGGTCGGGGGGATTTGTTTTTAATGTCCAACCAGAGCTAATGCTTTGGCATGCCGATTATTGAATCAAACTACACGAGTGCGCCGATCCGGTCAAGCTTGCAAGTATAGGAGTGGTATTTATGGGAAAATTTATTTCCTTCGGTTTGATCTCATCCAGTCGTTGGCAAGCTTCTGGGCCTGGGAGATTTGTTCGTAGCTCATGCGTTTTTCGACAATGCGGATATTTTTTTGACCGCCTTCACTGCCGTTTTCGGCAGAGATGATGAACCATTTCAACGCTTCCACAATATCCTGCTGGGTCCCTTCGCCTTTGCTGTAAAGGGCGCCGAGGTTGTTTTGCGCGTCTTTATGGAAGTGTTCCGCCGAGCTTTTGTACCACTTGAGGGCTTCGGAGTTATTCTGCTCCACACCATTGCCCCATTCATACATGACGCCAAGGTTGTATTGGGCGGCGGCATGACCGTTCTCGGCCAGAGGTCTTAACTTTTCCAGGGCCTTGTCGTAGTTTGTTTCATAAATAGCGGCCAACCCTTCTTCAAAGTCATTGGCATAAACGGGAACCGCCATCATGATAAAAAATAGGATTGTCGCAACCAATTGCCTGTTCATTTCGCACCTGTGAATTGTCTATTAACATTGTACCGGATGAGGGCGCCGGGCTCAATCATCGTCCATCGCATCATCGTCCATCGCTCTCTTTTCACCACGAATATTTGCCTGGTTTAACAGGTCCTTTAGAATTCGGCTCTGTTCGGGGTTGGGGTTGAGAGCGAGTGCCGCATCAAGGTGGGTTTTCGCCTTCTGTGGGTCGTTTTTGAATTCCAATAAAAGTTTTGCCAGGTTGAACCGGGCGGACAGGAGGTTCGGGTTTTGCCCAACCGATTTTTCAAACAAAACCAGTGCCTCCTCCATCTGATTCGATTGTATCATTTCGATTCCAGCTTGATTATGGGCTCGGGCTTTATCGGAAAAAAACTGCGCCGGAGGGTTTTTGCCTTTGGCTTTATAGAGCCCATCGGCCCGGTCAAACTCCTGGCTTGCCAGAACAAATTTCCCCAGGTTCCCGTAAAGGCTGGCGAGGTTGAAATGTGAGTCGGGGTCCTTGGGTTCTATGCGTATGGCATCCTTAAAGTTTTTTTCAGCTTCGGAAAAATTCCCCAGGCTTTTGTGGGCGATGCCAAGATTCTGATGCACGTCATAGAGGTTGGGATTGATTTTGAGTAATGCCAGCAAGGGTTTCACTGCGCTGGCAAAATCACCCTCCATCAGGTAATGAATGCTCAGGGTTTTGCCAACGCTCAATTTGTTGGGAGATTTCCTGAAGGTATCGGCCCACAGGGATGAAGGGGAAGCGTAAGCCTGGTTCCTTTTGACGACCATGGCAGAAAAGGCAGTGCAGATAAACAGCGTGAGGCAGATTCCCCACATCGCCTGGTACTTTTCAGTTCTGCTGATCAGAAAGAGAATGACAGCAAAGAAAAGGCACAGTCCGAAAGAGGGAATATACATATTGCGTTCACTGAAGAGATGGGTGCGTTCCATGAAAGAGTTGGTGGGTGCAATAGTGAGCGGAAACCATAAAACACAGAACGTCAGTAGCGAATTTTTCAGATAGAACTTTTTAAAAGCCAGAAAAACGCATAGCAGAACGATGGCGATGGAAGCAAAAAGCGAGGGCCAGGATACCCGGGTAAGAAAGTCGTATTCGAAGGTCAGGTTGATGGGGAACAGGAATAATTTCAGCGGGTGTTTGAGCAGGTCCAGGTGTACCAGTCCAAGAGGAAGATTGATTTTTTTTAAAAAGTTTTCACTGTTCAAGGCATCCATGAAGCGGAGTATATTGGGCGCGAGATAAAATATCGCCCCGGCCAACACCGGATAGCAAAGATAATAGACAAGCCGGGATCGGAATGGCACCCAGGACGGACCTTTGATGAAACATAAATCATAAATAATAATCATCACCGGCAGGGTGATGGCGATCTCTTTTCCCAGCAAGGCCATTGCAAAGCTCAGCAAAGATAGAAGGTAAAGAATGACGCGTGGGACCCTGCACTCTTTCAGGCTGGCTAGAATAAATAATAGCAGGGATAAAAAATAAAAGAGGCCAGCCAGACCACCGGGTCGGCCCGAAATATAGGTCACGGTTTCGGTTTGAATGGGGTGTAGCCCAAACAGCATGGCTGTGATCAGCGCTATTTTCTGTGCGGAATTTTTGCCCCAGGCCGTTCCCTTACTAATAGTCAGTTGGGCGATGAAAAAAACCAGAAAGGTGGAGCAGATGTGTATCAGGACATTGAACAGGTGATAGCCGAAAGGGTTTTCCTTTCCCCATTTGTAATTCAGGGCAAAACTCAGGCCACTGATGTGGCGGTTACGAATGTTGGAAGGGTTGGCGTAAAAGCCGGGATTTTTTATATGGGGTGAATCCTGAATATGTCTTTCGTCATCGCTCTGGAAAGGAGTATTCAATCCATTGGCGTAAATGAGAAAGATAATTCCGGTGAGGGCAACGAGAATGCCGAATGTGTTCAACCGGGTTAGGGGAAGCTTGGTCTCCACGGTTATGGAACGCCTTTGGGAAGGAAAAACTTGTTGATATTAGGGTTGTGAGCTTGATTTGCCAGCCAATTAGGGTCAAAATTACAGGGCGCGTTTTTCAAAGGTCATGGTTGAGGAAAATTATTAGAGGCTGATTCTCCAACACGCCGGACTAGTTTATCAGAAAAAAACTGTAGATTAAGGAAGAATTCATTCCGTTCCCGGACGGATTCATTAAAGGTCATGATTTGAGATGTCGTTAAGACACTGTCAGTTCCTGTGAGTTCTTTTAATTCCTGTTGCAAGTTTTAAGGAAGGGTAATGCCGATAAAGCGTCCAAAGCATTTGCTGATAATTGGGGGAGGGGTTTTCCAGGTTCCTGCCATCAAGACCGCCAAGTCCATGGGCTTGAAAGTGGTGGTGACGGATTATAATTTGGAAGCCGAGGGCATGCTTTTGGCCGATTACCCGATTGAGGTCAGTACTCGCAACATCAATCTTACCGTCAATATGGCCAAACAGTTCCACAGGTCCTGCCCTTTAAACGGGGTGTTGACCGTGGGGACCGATGCGTCTCAGACGGTGGCCGCTGTGGCCGACGCTCTGAACCTGCCGGGAATTCCTTTTGAGGTGGCCGAGCGTGCCACCGACAAAATCAAGATGCGCCAGGTGTTAAAAGAGAAAGGTGTGCCGGTTCCAGAATTTCGACCCATCTGGACACTGGAAGACTGTCAGGAGGCCATTAGGCAAATGACTCTACCTCTGGTTATCAAACCCTGCGATAACATGGGCGCGCGCGGGGTACGCAAAATTGAACGGCCTGACGACCTGATCCCCGCATTTCGTGAGGCGAAAGAAGCCTCCATCAGCGGCAAACTGATTCTTGAAGAGTTTATGGAAGGGCCGGAACTGAGCCTGGATGCCTTGGTGTTCGAGGAAACGATCCATATTACTGGAGTGGCCGACCGGATCATCGAACGGGCTCCTTATTTTGTCGAAGTCGGGCACACACTTCCTTCCATCTTACCTGCCGACCAGCAGGCGAAGGCCATTGAAGTTTTCAAGCAGGCTATTTCCGCATTGGGGATCAATATTGGAGCGGCGAAGGGCGATATCAAAATAACGCCCGAGGGCCCGAAGATTGTTGAGATTGCCGCCCGTTTGAGCGGCGGCTGGATGTCGGCCTACACTTACCCATTGGCTACGGGAGTTAACCTTTACAAAGCCGCGATTCAGATTGCCTTGGGCGAAAAACCGACGGACCTGACACCGAAAACCTCACTGGTGTCCGCGGAGCGGTCCCTGCTTCCCCCTGCGGGAAAAATCCTTTCCATTCGAGGGGTGGAGGAAGCGCGCAAGATTAAAGGGGTCAAAGAAATCATTCTCATGAAAGAAGCCGGGGATATGGCGGAAGAGCCCCGGAGCAATATGGGCAAACTGGGTTATGTTATCACGGTAGGGAAAACCCGGGATGAGGCCATTCGCATCAACGACATGGCTCGGGAAATTCTGAAAATAGAAATCGGTGCTCCCAGTGACCTGACCTGGGACATTATTCGTAACAACGCCCGCAAAAAGTTTTATATTGCCTGCAAGGCCTGCGTGGTTTGCGATGGCTTGGAATGTGCCGGAAAAGTCCCGGGAATTGGTGGCATCGGCACTGGTGGCTCCTTCACAGAAAACCTGACAGCGTTGGCCCGGTATCAGGTTAACTTGAGAACGATCCATCAAGTAAAAACTCCCGATACTTCCGTGGAGTTGTTCGGGCACAAACTGGCTCTGCCTGTTCTGGCGGCACCCATCACCGGCATGGAAACCAATCTTGCAGGAGGTATGGACGAAAAAGAGTATGCGTCTGCCATCCTCGACGGATGCCTGGAATCCGGTACGCTGGGAATGGTGGGCGATGGGGCGAGCCCGAAAAAATATCTGATAGGATTGGAAGCCATCAAAAAACGCGGCGGACTGGGGATCCCCATTTTCAAACCCCGGGAATACAACCTGGATATCATCAAGCGATTCAAGGCCGCAGAAGATGCGGGAGCCATTGCCGTAGGGATTGACATTGATGCCGCCTCATTTAAAACCATGACCCATCAGGGCCAGGGGGTGGGACCCAAAACCATTACGGAACTGTTAGAGTTGAAATCGCATGTGAAAGTCCCCTTCATTTTAAAGGGCATCATGAATGTGGAGTCGGCATTAGCGGCGATAGAAGCCGGTGCCGATGCCATCGTCGTTTCCAATCACGGTGGACGAGTGATGGATCATATGCCGGGGACGGCGGAAGTTCTTCCCGAAATTGCCAATGCCGTGGGCGGTCGGGTCAAGGTTCTGGTCGATGGAGGCATTCGTGAAGGCATTGATATCCTCAAAATGCTGGCACTGGGGGCCGATGCCGTTATGATTGGCAGGCCGGTCTGCATCGCCGCGTTTGGGGCTGGTCAGGAAGGCGTCTCATTTTATTTGAGGGAAAAACTGAATGAATTGAAGAAAGCCATGATCCTGACAGGTTGTGGTTCTATTAATAATATCGACCCTTCTGTAATTTTCCGTAGAAAGGGGGACCGGTAAGTGAAACCCAAAAAAACGATTTTGCAAGTGGTACCGGTCAAACAGGATGACGGCTTGCGCTCTTTTCTCCTGCATTTGAAAAACCGGTTTGGGGCGTGCGGGCTCAAACTGTCTACCGAAGATGCCGCCATGAGTATCGAGCAGATCGGGCATTGGGCGGAATTAGTTGGCAACACCCTGTCTACAGTAGTCAAGATTGGCGGACCTAATGCCCGCAACGATATTAAACAGCTCCTCCTCCTGGACATTGATGGGCTTATCGCCCCCATGGTGGAGTCCCCTTACGGGCTGGAAAATTTTATTTCTGCGGTGCGCGATTTTACCACTCCCATGCAGTTTGAGCGGTTGAAGAAACAAATCAATATTGAAACCGAAACGGCAGTTCAGCAACTGGACTCCATTCTCTCAGCCCCGGAAGCAAAATATATTGACGAAATCACCATTGGCTGTAGCGACCTTTCCGGGTCCATGAAAAAACCAAGGTGGGATGCAAGTTTTATGGCCCTGGTGGTCAAGGTGATAAAGAAAATTCAGAAAAAGAAAATCCCCGTCTCGGTAGGAGGGGGTATTACCCCCGGAACCATCAATGGACACCTGGGGAAAATACAGCCAAATAAATTCAATACCAGGGTTATCACGTTCAATGTAGAGCCCGGTTGCGATTACCGTGAAGCAGTTCAATCAGCGTTACGTTTTGAAATCCTCATGCTTGAGCACGACTCCGCCCTTAAATTCATCTCCCGCGATGAAGAAAAGTTCCGCATCAAGGAACTGAAAAAGCGCCTGAAATAGGTTCTTTATAAGGCTCCAAATTCGAAAAATTCCCTCTCATTTTCCACGGGAAAATATTCGCTCAGGATATCATTGACAAAATAATGAAATACCTTACAATACATGCCTCGAATTGCCCTGAACTCAAGTAAATATATGGATTTAGCAGGATTCCAGCCTATGGAATTCCTTAACCTATTGATTCTTTAAACTCTCACACCCAAAACTTATTTTAATTTTTTTGGAAGGCAGGAGAAAACGATGCAGATAACTGGCATGCTTTGGGGACGCAAATTGTTGGACCTCGTAGAATTTCCCCACTCAGAAGTCCGGGGTCCTGAACTAAGTGTCGATGACATTAAAGACATGATCAAGCGGCACGGTCAGGTTTTTATTAAACCCTTGTTCAAGGGCGGAGTTGGTAAAAAAGGCAAGTCTGGTTTATTAGGCCGGGTTAACAATATCACCGATGCTCTCAAAGAAAAGGAACGTCTTTATTTTTGTGAACACGTTGACGGTTTCAACAAAGTAAAGTCTGACGGTGTGACCTATGAAGGGGCGGTACCTGCCGACTACGAAGTCTATTTTTCTATTTCCGAAAGCACGATACATCGTTCTCCGGTGATGACCATCACACATCATGGCGGGGTGGATATCGAAGAGTTGGATGAGGATAAACTTAAAGTGGTGCCGTTTGATCCCTTGACGGGACTGAAAGCCTTTCATGTTTCCAATGCGTTGATGGAGTTGGGTGCGCCCCCTGAGATCATCAGCCCGCTGGTGCAAAACCTGCCCAAGCTTTGGGACCTCTACAACAACTATGGCATGCTGATGCTGGAGCTCAACCCTATCCGCATGCAACCAGGCGGCGGACGCCTGACACCGGTCGCCTGCGATTTTAAATGCGCCTTCGACCAGGATGACCCCGCCTGGAAGCGTCTGCATCTTCCAGGGCACTTGTTCGCGTCCGATTACTCCGAATTCGAACAGGAGATCAACCAGCTTCGCACTTATCAGGGGCAGAGTGACGTGTTTGTTATGAACGATAAGGGAACCATCACCGCGCCAACTTTCGGAGGTGGTGCCAACGCCATGGTCACGGAACTTCTTGGAGAAGACGCGACCATCTCATCCGACTTTGGTGGGAACCCCCCCTATGAAAAGATGAACGAAATTTCCAGGATCAGTTTTAAATACTGGTTGCCGCAATCCAATGTTCTGTTCATCATCGGCGGCAAGGCCAACAACACGGATATTTATGAAACCTTCCGGGCTATGGGTGACGGGTTGCGCGAGTTCTTCCAGACGCATGGTCCGGTTCCGCTGTTTGTGGTGGTGGGCCGGGGTGGACCGAATGTTATTCGCGGGATGAATTATTTACAGGAAATTCTCGACTCTTTAGGAATTCCCTACCGTTTCTTCGGGCATGACAGCGCTATGTCCGAGGTCATCAATTACGCTCTGGCGGTTAATGAGTGGATGAAGAACGGCGGCAAAGATGAAATTAAAGCTAAATTGAAAATATAGTGTCCTGCGCGAGTGGGGCAAGGGGCTCGTTAGGTTGAGATAAGCCCTTTACTTTATACCAGCGGCGGTTTGCCGCTAAAACCGTTTTCTGTTTTGGAGGTTTGAATGCATAAGCAAGGCGTGGGAGAATTCCCCTATTACTGTGGCATCAATTCCTTGTCTGAACTGGCAACCAAAGATGACAGGGTGGTGGTCTTGAACATTCTGGGTAAAGAAAGCTCAGGGGTAACGCCCATCAGTCACGACTATTCCGGCGGCAATATTGTTTTTGGAACCGGACCGGGTAAATCCGGCAAATTCCTGGCAACTAAAACGGGGAAAATTCCCGTTTACAACTCTATTAAAGAAGGCCTTGAGGCCGGTCATAAATTCAACACTGTGGTGGTTTACCTGCCGCCATCGGGTGTGAAGGATGGTATAGCCGAAGCAATACGGGAAAATCCGGACCTGAAAAAAGCCATCATCCTGACTGAGAAAGTATCGGTTAAAGATTCCCGCACCATGCGCGCGATTTGTCAGGTTAACGGCGTTGACCTGTTTGGCGGTAACTGTCTGGGTCTTGCCGATGCCTGGAACCATGTCCGTCTCGGTGGTGCGTTGGGCGGCAATGCTCCCGAAGAGTCGCTGGTCAAGGGGTCGGTGGCGCTGTTCTCCAATTCCGGTAACTTCACCACCACTATCGCGGTTTACCTGACCACGGCAGGGTGGGGCACCACGACTTCTGTTTCGAGCGGTAAGGATGTCTACATTCAATATGGGGCAAAAGAGTTCCTGCATGCCTTTGACAATGATGATCGTTCAAA
>PCTK01000225.1:0-8028 GCA_002786505.1 Nitrospinae bacterium CG22_combo_CG10-13_8_21_14_all_47_10
CCTGATGAGCCTTGGCGAAGAAGGATCTCGCTTTTTCTCAATACAGAACCACTTTATGCAAAGGTCTCGGTAAAAGGTGCGTAGCCCGTGGGTTTTTTACTTTAAGGGTGCCTGGAAAACCTCCGCTCATTGAGTCATTAGAAAGCCAAAACTATGGATGCTAACCTGATTCGGTTTGCGATATTTATTTCGGTGTTTTTGTTGATGCTGGGATTGGAGTCGATCATTCAACGTCACCCGACTGTTGACTCTAAAAAACGTCGGCTGAAAATCAATTTGGCTTTAACAGGTATTGATATTCTTGCGGTGCGCATTTTTTTTGGCACGGCCGCGGTGGGTGCCGCCCAATTTTCCGGGGAAAGAGGGTGGGGCCTGTTCAATTATCTTGAGTGGCCGGAGGGGCTGGAAACTTTGCTGGTCGTTGTCATTCTGGATCTGATGATTTATATCCAGCATGTGGTGTTGCATATGATCCCTTTTTTCTGGCGCTTTCATGTCGTGCACCATTCCGACCTGGATCTGGATGTGTCATCGGGTTTACGCTTTCATCCTCTGGAGATATTAGCGTCCATGTTTTATAAGCTTGGTTTGGTTTTTGCCCTTGGTCCTTCTCCGATGGCGGTTATAATCTTTGAGGCGATTCTGAATGGAATGGCCCAATTTTCTCATTCCAATATTACTTTGCCGGATAAGCTCGACCGGTTGTTGCGATATGTTCTTGTTACTCCGGACATGCATCGTATTCACCATTCGGTGGAGAAAAGGGAAACCAACTCCAACTTTGGTTTTAACCTCTCTGTTTGGGACCGGGCTCTGGGGACATATATTCATAATGCGTCGAAACCGCAACCCAGGATTATAATCGGGGTCAACGCGTTCCGCACCAGTGAGGAAGTATCTTTGAAAAATTTATTGATGATGCCGTTCCGAGTGGTTCCAGAAAGCTACTCGCTTTCCCCTGAAAAAAAATAAGGAGATTTATGGCTATCAGATTGACAAAAATCATTGCGACACTGGGGCCTGCCAGTGGCAGTAAAACGATTATCCGGAACCTGGTAGCAAAGGGAGTCAATATATTCCGGCTCAACCTTTCCCACGGAGATCATGAAACTGTCCGGCAATGGATTCACTGGATCCGCGAAGTCGAAAAGGAACGCCACACCTTCACGGGAATTCTCCTGGATCTTCAGGGGCCAAAAATTCGTGTGGGAAAATTTGAAAAAGGTTCTATCCTTTTAAAGCGTGGTCAAAAAGTAATTTTTACGACAGCAAAAACTATGGGAAGTTCTTCCCTTGTTCACGTTCAATACGCGCGTTTTCATCAGGAAGTGGGTGTAGGTAACCGGATTTATCTTGATGATGGAAAGCTTAGCGGCGTGGTGAAAGGCATTTCTGGTCAGCGCGTAAAGGTCGAAATGTTGGTTGGGGGCACGTTGTCGGACCATAAAGGCTTGAACTTGCCCGATGCCCAACTCAGCGCAAACCCGATAACGGCAAAAGATAAGGCAGATCTCAAGTTTGGCCTTCAGGAAGGCGTGGATATGGTGGCGTTGTCTTTCACCGGGTCGGCGAAGGATGTGCGACAACTACGCGCTATGATTAGGAAAGAAGGCGGAAAAGGGGTCGAGGTCATTGCTAAAATCGAACGCAAGCAGGCCGTGGCAAACCTTGAAGAAATTGCTGAGGCCGCTGATGGCATTATGGTTGCCCGTGGCGATTTGGGGATTGAGATTCCCCTTACTGAAGTTCCAGTGGTTCAGCAGAAAATTTTACGGCAGGGAGCCAGGCATGCCAAACCGGTGATCGTTGCTACGCAGATGCTGGAGTCGATGATTGAAAATCCGCGGCCGACCCGTGCGGAAGTTTCTGATGTCGCCGGTGCGGTTATGGACTGTGCCGACGCGATCATGCTTTCAGGAGAAACTGCGGTAGGCAAGCATGCAACTGCGGCAGTGGGGGTGATGGTCGAGACGGCGCTGAACACAGAGGCTTATCTGGCGGAGTCGCGGATGATAGAACCCTGGAACCGGTTTTTCCAGGGCGATCCAAACATCAATGAGGGCATCACATACTCTGCCAACAGGATGGTAGAATTATTGCGTGCCAAAGCCATGGTAGTATTTACCATCAGCGGTGGAACAGCTAAAATGGTGGCTTGCCCAAAGCCGATGGTTCCTGTATTCGCCTTCACCTCCAACCTGAAGAGGGCTCGTCTTCTGAGTCTGGTGCGCGGGGCCGTTCCCTTTTTGGTCAAGGACGACAGGCACTTGCTACTCCATATGGACCAAATGATTGCCATGCTGAAAAATAAAGGGCTGGTGAAAAAAGGGGATAGAGTGGTGATCACTACAGGGATTCCGGTCGATATCCCAAACTGGACTAATGTGATCAGGGTGGAAGAGGTTAAATGAATAGGGTCGGCGGCAAAAGCCAACTTTTAATTTTTTCCTGATAAGACTTCATATGTCTCCCCGATATTATTTATTTACTGCGATTCTGGTTGCGGTTCTTACGCTGACGATCAGTTGGTGGAAGCAAAAACACACTGTGCGTGAAATTTTTTGGGTTATGATCAAAGTTGTTTTCGCTTTGGTTGTGATTGTTGCGGGAGTTCTGGGTGTGGCCCAACTTCTCGCTTTTTTGGGCGTGGCCCAATCCGGATTTTTTTTGTGACGACTCAACCCTCAGACTTTTCAGGATTCATGATCTTTATCCTGGTCATGGCCTTTTTTACGATCTCTTATTTTATGGGAATGATGGTCCATTCTGCCCTGATGTATGAAGATAAAAAAAATATTGGGAAGGACAGCCGCATTGGGTGGGTATTGAGCATGGTCGCCGGGACTGGCATCACTGGATGGATGTTTTATTATGGGTACTACATGAATTTTTTAAGATAGGGATTGTTTCTTAAAGAGACAGAAGATCAATCAGTCTTTGGCAGTCATTTTTATATCCCAGGATTTCCAGGCTTTCTTCCTCGCTCAAGTCATCCGTCAGGTTATCTTCTATCAAATCAATAGCATCGTTCAGTCCCCCTGCAACGATATCCAGTTCTGTTTCGGTCAGTGCATAGATGGATCCGCTTTGTTTGAGTTTGTCAAACACCCGCGAATATTTTGCCTTGAAATCCAGGAGGCTGTTCTTTTTTTCGGGAGAAATTTTCTGCTTGAGCTCAAAATTCATGTCCGAAATTGAATCGTTCAAAGCCATTTTAATGGTTTCGATATCTTTATCTGTGATAGAGGCGAGTGATTTCATGTTTCCTGTATTCAAAATTAAGGTTGCTGATCGGGCCGGTATTTTATTTGAATTTTGACCAAATCTGGAGTTCCTGATGTTGTACCATAAGTTGGCTCCAGGTCGCATGAAAAATTAGAGGGCCTTATGAAATTAAATTTTAAAATGGGTTTGAAAATTTTCCGGCCCTGAAAATCAGGGCCGACTTATTCAGGATCAAAGCCTGAATAAGCCGGCAATTGATTTGTTTCTTTTTATTTAAGGCTCGACCTTAATCTCGATTTTTTTCGGTTTTGCCTGCTCTTTTTTGGGCAGAGCGACCTTCAGGACTCCAAGATCCATTCTAGCTACGATTTTTTCCGGGTCAATCTGGTCGCTAAGCCTGAAGCTCCGGGCAAAGCTTTGTTGGCTGAATTCGTGAATGCGATAATCGTTTTTTTCCATTTCACAATTTTGTTCCCGATGGCCTTTAAGGGTCAAAACACCCGCATGGAATTCAACCGAAATGTCTTTTTCGGTCATGCCAGGGGTTTCTGCCTCCAAGTGGAATGCATCTTCTTTTTCAATCACATTGACCCTGGGCAGAACCACAGCTTGCTCCCCATTTTCCCTGGGGAACCCGAAAAACCGGTCTGTATCAAATAATTGGTCTAAAGCCCGCTCTGGATTAAAAGTTACGAGATTCATGATGTTCTCCTGTTCTAAAGGGTTGATGATGTCGTTGTCATGTCTCTCGGCCGAGAGGATATTCCTTATCCTGCCTTATGAATAAAATGGGGGTCGGCTATTGTCAAGCTGGCTGGAATAATTTAACCCCGCCTAAAAGTGCTATAATGTATCCGACAATTTAAGTGACCCGCAGGATTCATTAAACTCTATGGGGAGATGGAGGTTTTATGGATTATACGGTTTGTGTGGTTGAGGATGAAAGGGTTTCCCGGACGATGATCGTTGAGATGTTGAAAAAGATGGGAATTAATAGAATAGTTGCGTCAACCAATGGTCAGATTGCCCTGGAAAAACTCAAGGTTCAAAAAGTCGATTTGATTATTTCAGACTGGCATATGCCGGTGATGGATGGGCTGGAATTTTTTAAGGCTGTCAAGAAGGATGAGGCCTTTGAAAACACACCCTTCCTGATGGTAACGGTGGAAGATTCAAAAGAAAAAGTGGTTGAGGCGTTGAAGGTAGGGGTCCGCGATTACATTGTCAAACCCGTATCTAAGGACAGTTTTGAAAGCAAGGTAAAAACGCTTTTAAAGCTCTAAAGTATACCTTCCTATCTTTACCAAAATCAGGCACAAAGCTAAAAAGCCCTGCGATGTTTATGGCGAATGCCTGCCGTCATCTCTATTCCTGGTAGATTTGATCTTCCGTGTAAAACGATCATTTCCCAAATAGGGAAAGTCCTAATAAAAAGGCGGAATAAATTACGCAGAAAATGCAGGCAAAAAAAGGTTTCCGGTAGATGTCAGAAAGTTTTTTCATGGCTTTATTATAGGGCTCCTTGTCGACTCCGGCAATGCCCGGGAACTTTTTATTTGCCGAAGGACCGGACATAATGAACCAGTTGCCAGATCTGATTATTCGTCAAATCCGAAAAAGCAAACATGGAGGTGTTTTTTGACCCGTTTTTGATGATCCAGAACAACTGACCATCCGGTAATTTTTTCATGGTTTCTGCACAGGTGAAGTTCCTGGGCGGGGGGGTGCTTTCAAAGTCCGGACCGCTTTTGCCATCTCCTTTTACTCCATGGCAGAATTTGCAGGCAATGGGCCTGGCCTCATTTTGAAACAGGTTCTCACCCGCTTTCAGGGTCCTTTCGTCAGGTGCAAATGGATTTTGCATGTTCAGAAATTCTTGCGGAGCGGTGAGAGTTTTCCGGTCTTGCGGGCACTCTCCAGCAAACCCTGTGGCAGGAAACCCCAGCCATATTGCCGAACAAAGAATATAAACACTCAAAATACGCTTGTTGGTCATATCCCCTGTCAGTGGTTGGGCGTGCTTGCGGCGATCCGATCCATTAGGGCGAAGAAGACGCCGCTCAGAACAAAGGCCATGTGGATGGTTACCTTCCACAAGAACATTTCTGTGTTTGCTTCGGTCGGTTCGGCGGGAATTTCCATGAATGTCCTCAGAAGGTGGATGGCGGAAATTGCGACAATGGCGCCGATTACCTTTAACTTGAGTCCGCTGAAGTCAACTTTACCCATCCAGTCCGGCCTGTCTGAATGCCCCTCTGTATCGATTTTGGAGACGAAAATTTCGTAACCGGAGAAAATGATCATTAGCAATAAAGATCCGACCAGAGTGATGTCTATCAGGGCCAAAACGCCAATGATCACCTGGCTTTCGGGGGCGGTGAAAACATGGATGATCAGATGGGCAAGCTCTTGCGCAAATTTTATGAAAAGCAGTGTGATGCTGACGACCAGCCCAAGAAAAAATGGGGCCAGTAGCCACCTGCTGTTGAAAATGAATTTTTCTAAAAAACGTTCGACTTTGTTGGACATCGTTTCTCCTGATTGAAATGAGAGCGGGGGAACATCCCTTTTTGGCTTTGGTAGCCGGGGAAACAGCGACCCCTGGGTTTTGAAAATATTAACTCCAATCGGCCTGGTGGTTCAACCTATTTAAATGAAGACAGGCCTATCACACGGTTTCTGGTTTGAGGATTTTTCAGGTCGCTGGGGAGGGAGGTGACGACATCTTTATATAGAGCTTCAATAATACTTTTTTTGAGGTAGGACCGCGTGTAAACAATACTTACTTCCCTGGTCGGGATGGGTGATTTGAAAAACCGGACTTTTTTGCTTTGTTCAGAGGCGGACATTCCAAAAACCGCCAACCAGGGGAGCAGGGTGTATCCAAATTTCTGATCGACCAACCGCTTCAGGGTTTCCATGTTTCCGCTTTCAAAAACCAGGTTTTGCCGTTGGGTATTTCGGCTCCTTGTTTTTTTACAGATTTCAATCGCTTGATCCCTGAAGCAATGCCCTTCATTCAATAACCAGATATCGTCCGAACTTAAATCCTTTTCTGAAATTTTACTGAGAGAGAGGAGAGGATGGTTGGGGGAGAGGTAAGCTAAAAATGGTTCGTTGAAAATGGGCCGCTCAATGATCCCCTTATAATTTAAGGGCGTCACCATGATTCCAGCATCGACCCTGTCTTCCTTCAAGGCATGGATGATTTGCAGGGTTTGCAGTTCCTCCACAATCAACTTCACTTGCGGATAATTTTTTGTGAACCTTTCCAGGAAGAGCGGCAACAAGTAGGGCGCAAGAGTTGGAATGATGCCTAATTTAAATGTTCCGCTGATCTCGCCTTTTTCCGTTTTTATCAGTTCCTCAATTCTAAGAACCTCATTGAGCGCAATCCGGGCTTGCTCAACCACTTTTTGCCCGATAGCGGTTGGTTCCACCGGTTTTTTGGAGCGGTCAAAAAGCGTCACCTGCAATTCTTCTTCCAGCTTCTGTATTTGCATGCTCAGTGTGGGTTGCGATACGAAACAGGATTTAGCGGCCTTGCCAAAATTGCGGTATTGAGCCACGGCTGAAATATAGCTGAGTTGTGTCAAAGTGATAGATTTCATCTATTGATATATAACAATATTCGATTAGACTAATCAATTGAAATTGTCAATAATTGGATTGCCAGAATACAAAAAACCAATTCTAATGGATATGATTAAGATGAATGGCAATTCGAAGGTGAATTGAGGAGGACAAAGGACAGGGTATTCAGCAACAGGATATCCTCAATGAGTTCTGGTTCGCCAGGAAACTGCTTCGAAATGGAAAACAGCCTGGATAATTAAAACGAAATTTTGGTTGGCAAAATTGAACCGTAAATATGGGGGTAATCACAATGACAACAGGAAGTTTTGGAAAAAAGGAGATTGGGTTACTGGTTATGGTTTGGGCAGTGTTGCTTCTGATTGGAGGGTCAACCGGAGCCGTAGCGGCACCAGAGGAAAAATATGAGATCACCATCCCTTTAGGTCTGGATGAAGAACAATTTGTAATTCCGGAAGATAATCCTTTAACGAAAGAAAAAATAGAGTTGGGGCGTTTTCTATTTTTTGATAAGCGTATGTCGCAGAACAATACTATTTCATGTTCCACGTGTCATATTCCGGCTCTGGCGTTTACGGATGGGCAACCGGTTTCCGCGGGGATCCATCGCCAGCAGGGCGGGCGAAGCGCCCCCACCTCGATCAACCGGGGTTTTAGCAAGGCCCAGTTCTGGGACGGGCGCGCAACCACCCTGGAGGAACAGTCTGTAGGGCCATTGACCAACCCGATTGAACATGGTTTTCCAAATAATGATGATGTGGTTGCCAGAATAAATAAAATCGAAGGCTACAAGAAACTCTTCAACAAGGCCTTTGGAACCAACAAGATTACTATTCAGCATGTAGGAAAGGCCATTGCATCTTTCCAAAGGACACTCATTTCGGGAAACAGCGCTTTTGACCGGTTTGATTATGAAGGGGAAGAAAAGGCTATTTCCGAAGCGGCCAAACGCGGTAAAATTCTATTTTTTGGTAAGGCCCGTTGTAACTTGTGCCATTTTGGAACTAATTTTTCCGATGAAAAGTTTCATAATGTTGGTATTGGCTGGGACGGTGAAACGGTGGATGTTGGGCGGTACCATGTGTCTCACGACCAAAAAGATATTGGTGCCTTTAAAACGCCAACTTTGCGGGAGATTTCGACAACTGCCCCCTACATGCACGATGGTCGGTTCGTAACCCTGAAACAAGTGGTTGACCATTACAATCA
>PCTK01000225.1:8037-8905 GCA_002786505.1 Nitrospinae bacterium CG22_combo_CG10-13_8_21_14_all_47_10
TAAAAATCCGTTTTTGGACAATCAGATTATTCCGTTAAACCTGACGGAGCCAGAGAAACACGATCTTATCGAAATGCTCCGTGCTCTGAACGGTGAGGGTTGGCAACATGCAACAGCCCCTATTTCGTTTCCGGAGTAATGATTGACAAATTCTGCATGGCATCGGGGGGTTACGGTTCAGGCCGTAACCCCTTTTTTGGTGCGAATGAGATCTGCATGGTCAGAAGAGTGGTGTTTTTGATAACCCCTATACCACACGTGAGGGACTTCAATTTCCTTGTATAATACAACGGGTGAATCAAAAAGCCCGCCAGAAGGCGGGGATGTTCTATGAGACTGCGTTGAGGAGGAAACAGCCATGTCAGAGGAATTGAATGAGAGGCGATCCGACATAAGGGATGAAGTTAAATTTTACATGACAAAGGACATCGTCAGCGTTAGCAACAAGGCCTCTGCCACAGAAGCCGCGCAAACGATGCTTGATACGGGTCGGGGCTCTTTGTTAGTCGAAAAAGATGGGGAGTACGTGGGAATTGTGACCGAAGGCGATCTGTCGAAAAGAGTCATTGCGGAGATTAAAAAACCCATCGAAGTTCAGGTTGAGTCCATCATGTCTCACCCTGTTGTTTCCATCGAATCGAATAAGCTGATGGTCGCGGCTTTTCTGACCATGGAACAAATTGGTATAAGGCATATCGCCGTCAGGGAAAACGATAAAATTGTTGGCATGCTTTCCATCAGGAATTTTTCGGCCTATTACGTCAGGAAATTTAGTAAACGATATAAATGAAGCTTGGGAAATTATTTAAGAATTTCGGGCGTAGGAAGATGTCGTGTTCTCCTTCCAAAGCAGGAATGATTAGGGAAG
>PCTK01000225.1:8941-10534 GCA_002786505.1 Nitrospinae bacterium CG22_combo_CG10-13_8_21_14_all_47_10
TAAACTTATGCGAGAGATACAACCATGCAAAACCGGAAACTCCGGCAATGAGAGAGGCAAGAAGTATGCCGGTTTTTGCCATTAACAGGTCTTCAGGGTGGTGAGCGAACCCAAGCTCAGCAATGAAGATGGACATTGTGAAACCAATGCCTGCCATGAGTCCAACTCCTACAATATGTTTGAAGTTTAACCCATGTGGCAGGCGGCAGAGTCCCAACCTCACCGCAATCCATGTAAAGCCAGCTACTCCGACCAGTTTGCCCGCAACCAGTCCAGCCACAATTCCGAAAGTAACGGGATTCATGATGCTGTTGCCCAAAGAGGCCCACTCGATGGGTATTCCCGCATTGGCTAAGGAAAAAACCGGAATGATCAGATAAGCCGAAGGCAGGTGCATCTTATGCTCCAGTATCTGGGCGGGTGCCTGTACCAGTTGAACTCCTTCACTGAGGGCGCTCATCCGGGATCGCATTGCTTCATTCTTGATAATATTTGGCTCTTTATTGAATGAATCCCGAATTTGCTCCAACATGGTGCTGACATGGAACAGGAACCGGTGAGGGTCGTATTTAGGGCGCATGGGAATAGAGAATGCCAGAAAAATTCCTGCCAGCGTTGCGTGGACACCACTTTTAAGCATCGCCAGCCAAAGAAGCATGCCAAGTAGCATATAGGGAAATGATTGGCGAATACCCCCCAGGTTGAGGCTGATAAGGCACCCCCAGAGCAGGGCCACCGCTCCCAGAGCTGTCCAGTTTAAGGTCTCAGTATAAAAGAGAGCAATGACGAGCACAGCGCCCAAATCGTCTACGATAGCCAGGGCTACCAGAAAGGTCATAAGGCTCTTAGGTACCCGGTCCCCCAAAAGAGCAAGGGTGCCCAAGGCGAATGCGATATCCGTCGCCATGGGTATTCCCCACCCATCGAAGGAATGACCTTGCGGATTGAATCCCATATAGATTAAGGCTGGAATCAACATGCCCCCAACGGCGGCGATGATGGGGAGCAATGCCCCCTGTAAGTCGGCCAGTTCGCCCACGAGAATTTCACGCTTGAGTTCCAGACCTACAACAAAGAAAAACAGGGTCATCAGCCCATCGTTGACCCAGTGATGCAGGGACATTGAAAGGAAAAAATTTTGAAACCCAATTGTAAAGGGCGATTCCAGGATGTGGTGATAGGCTGTATCCCAACGGCTGTTAGCAAGGTAGAGCGCCATGCCTGCGCACAGCATAAGCAGGATGGCACTTGTAGTCTGGCGGTGAATAAAATCTTCAAGAGGGGTCAGGACTTTGTCAAAGGCTTTTTCCCATGGAGCGGTATAAACTTTTCCAGACTTTTTTTTCATTTCGCTTTGGCCTTTGTAAAGGGGGAAAAGAAGGCAAGTTCACTATTGACGTTCTCATCGTCCGCATAAAGAGTCTTACAACAAACGAATATACCATAGGGGGGATGATACAAAAAGGCAGGGCCTTTCAGCAGACAGCGTATTGCCGCAAAAACACACCACCTCTTTGGCAAAGAGACCTTTGCATAACACCGGGAGATTACCCGTTCCGGGCACGAAAGCTAAGGTGAAATACCACGTCTTCG
>PCTK01000195.1:0-164 GCA_002786505.1 Nitrospinae bacterium CG22_combo_CG10-13_8_21_14_all_47_10
CGCAAAAAATCAGGGGAACGTGGAGGGCCGCAAAAAATCAGGGGAACGTGGAGGGCGGGAGTTTTCCCCGATTCCGGTAAGTGGATCCACGTCATTCCCGTTAACCTACTACGTCATTCCCGCCTGCGCGGGAATGACGTGCGGTGTTTAAATCCGGGGAATTC
>PCTK01000195.1:201-343 GCA_002786505.1 Nitrospinae bacterium CG22_combo_CG10-13_8_21_14_all_47_10
TTTCTTTGAGTTGTCGCTCAGTCTTATTTTAAAGGCTTGAAAGGTTTTCGCCATCTTCTTTTCATGAAATATGCGGGATAGCTCCCAATAAGGGCAAAATCAAGTCTCAGGCCTATATCAATCACACCGCTTAACTGATGTT
>PCTK01000195.1:434-10457 GCA_002786505.1 Nitrospinae bacterium CG22_combo_CG10-13_8_21_14_all_47_10
GGCCGGAATCCATCACAAAAAAAACAGTATTCCCCCTATATCCCGGCAAAAAGCAAATCGTTACTATTAGAAAGTTTTTATTCCAATTTCATCCTGTAGGGGAGGAAGTAATGAAGAAAGCAATTTTGTTCGTAGCAGTAAGTGCATTTGTTGGGTTCACGGCACTGAGTGCCAGCGCCGATGACATGGTTCCGGGCGCTAATTATCAGGGACAGGTTGATTCAAGTGTAATGGGTGTTGGACAAACCATGTTGCAAATGGGAGCTCAAGATCGGCTTTTGACCAACGCAACCAACCTGGCTTCTGGCGCAGGGAAATCCCGAAACAGTGATGTTGGCGTACATCAGGATTACCAGTTCGGTTCTTCCCAGAGTGAGCAGTCCTGGAAACAGTGGAAATCTATAGAAGACGCTGGAGGTGTTGTTGGCCTGGTCGTTGGAGACTGTCGTGGCGACAATTCTTCCGACGCGTACCGCAAGGCAATGAACCAGAGCCGCGAAGGTTACATGGAAGAGAAACTGGTTTCTCAAGCTGATTGTCAAGTGGACCACCCGACCATCAAGTAAAGAAAAGATTAGTTTCAGCCTCACCTGAGGTAAAAAGCCGGTAGACTTGTTCTATCGGCTTTTTTTTATGCACACACCCGCCCTCAATAGAAACTGCCCAAGCGGAATTCTGTTATAATCCTTCTACAATATAAACTTATATGAGGTTAACCATGTCCCGATTCACAGACAATGGAAACGATACCATCACGGATAACCAAACGGGCCTGACCTGGTTTAAGAAGGATTCACGGCAGTTGACCGGAAAATGGATTCATCTGGAAAAAGCCATGAAGTTTGCCGAAGAAAAAAATGCGGAGAACTTTGGCGGGTTTAACGATTGGAGGGTTCCCAAGCTGGAAGATGTGAAAACTATTTTTGATAAAAGTTTCAGCCAGCGTGATTTCGGGAATAATGAAATCCATATCCCCTCCGAATTCGAACCCAAAGGCGCGGACTGCACCTGGACGGACACCATCAATGGCGATCGAGCCATGATGTTCAGCCTGGTCAAAGGCCGCTCAAGCTGGATCAACAAGTTTGGGGAGGGCCCCTTTGCCGTCCGCCTTGTGCGCGGCGAAAGTGCCTGACCTATCCTTTGGAACTGGTGAAGGAGCTGGCGAAAAGCCAGACCGCCGTGATCACCAAAAGCACCGAAAATATGCGTTTATAATTCTGGTCGGACAGGTGCTGTAACAGGTGAGGCCCGATTTGCGCCCCAATGGTACCCCCCAAAGCCAAAACCAGTCCGGTTTTAATATCAATATTTCCCAGTCTGTAATGCGCCAGAATAGAAGATATCGCTACCATTAAAATAAAAACAAAAGACGTGCCCACCGCCAGTTTGGTCTCCCGACCCAGAAAAATCAGTAGAGGCACCACCAGGAATCCCCCACCCAGTCCGGATCCCGAAGAAAGAATACCTATAACGATTCCCATCAATGCCAATGTGATCAAGTCCTTCCTCCTCTCTCTACCCACTTTTCTTCTAAAAAATCTACCACTGCGGCGCCAATGGAGTCTCCCCAGACATTGACAGTAGTGCGACAGCGGTCCAGGAACCAATCAATCGAAAGAAGCATGCCAATCCCCTCCAGAGGAAGCCCCACAGACTGGAGCACCATCACCATGGTGACCAGTCCGGCTTCCGGAATTCCCGCCGCACCAACGGCGGCAAGTGTTGCTGTAAGAAATACGATCATCTGCTCCCCAAACCCCAGATGGATTCCCAACATTTGCGCGATGAACAAAGCCGCCACCGATTCATAAAGAGCCGTGCCGTCCATGTTCACCGTAGCGCCCAGGGGAAGGACAAAAAGAGCGGATTTCCTGGAAACCTGATTATATTCCTCAGCGCACTCAATGGTGACCGGCAAGGTAGCAGAACTGCTCGCCGTTGAAAAAGCCGTTGTCAGCGCTTCCGCAACGTTTTTAAAATAATTGAAAGGGTTCCTCCTGGTGGTCACATAAAGAATTGTCGGCAACACCACAAGCCCGTGAATCATGAGCGCAGAAATAACAGTTCCCGCATATTTCGCGACTTTAGCCAACTCTGCCAGAAACAGGTCCCCTCCCCCAGCGGCACCCAGTTTGGATGCTATCAACGCGAAAACCCCGACTGGGGCAAAATACATCAGCAAATGGACGATCTTCATAATCGCGGAGTTGATCGTATCAAAAAATTCGATCGCTCTTTTGCCCGGCTCCCCGAGCGTGGTTAAAACCCCACCGAAAACCAGTGAAAACACAATGAGGGGAAGAATGTCCATGTTCACCATCGACTGCACCAGATTAGGCGAAATAAAAGTTTTTAGAATGTCAGTAATGCCGACTGCTTCTTTTCCCGCGACTTTTTCCGGAACTTGTTCCACCGTCATCTCAACCGCAACTCCCGGTTCGATGATGTTGACCATCACTAATCCTATCCCCACCGCTATGCAAGTGGTGGTTATAAAATAAACGAGTGCGATCAGCCCAGTTTTGCCCACCTTCCTGACATCCCCCAGACCCGCAATGCCAACAATCATTGAGGAAATGATTAAGGGAACTACCAGCATTTTAAGAGCATCCAAAAACATTTCGCCAACCCAACCCACGGCCAACATCGTACTTCCATACATCCACCCTGAAAAAATCCCCAGAACGATGCCAGCAATCATCATGTATAAAAGGCCGTTATGCTTCATCAAACTCACCTAAGAAACAAATTCCTGCCAAACGGATAAACAGGGTTTATAATACAGGGTAATAACGACTTTGCAATTCCTAACCCATCGAACATTCAGAGCCGATATAAAGCGGAGGAAAACCATGACGGAAACAGTCAAACTGACCTATCAGGGAAAAACTTATGAGTTTCCGGTTCTGGAAGGAGCCTGCGGAGAAAAGGCTGTGGACATCTCCACTCTGAGAAATACAACGGGACTGATCACTCTTGATCCTGGATTCATGAGCACCGGCTCCTGCCAGAGCCAGATCACCTACCTGGATGGTGAAAAAGGGATTCTGCTGTACAGGGGTTACCCTATAGAACAAGTCGCCGAAAAAAGCTCCTTTCTGGAAACATCTTACCTTCTCATTTATGGTGAGCTCCCAACCCAGGAGCAACTCGACGAATTCAAATACCACGTGACACACCACTCCATGGTCCATGAATCCATTAAGAACCTCTATGATGGGTTTCCCAATAATCCGCATCCAATGGCAGTGTGCAGTGCAGTCGTCGGTTCTCTGGCAACATTCTATCAAAACGAATTGGATGTCAGAAATGAGCGTGAGGTGGAAATCACTATTCACAGGTTGATGGCAAAACTTCCGACCATCGCGGCATATAGTTACAAAAAATCTATTGGGCAACCCTTTCAATATCCCGATAACACCCTGAGCTATTCCGCAAACTTTTTGAAAATGATGTTTTGTGTTCCTTGCGAACCCTACGAAATTGATGAGGATGCGGCCAAAGTTCTGGATGTTCTATTGATTTTACACGCAGACCACGAACAGAACTGTTCCACCAGCACCGTCCGCCTGGTCGGGAGTTCGATGTGCAACCTGTTTGCCTCGGTATCATCCGCTATTTACGCCTTATGGGGCCCGCTCCATGGAGGCGCCAATCAGGCCGTTATTGAAATGCTTCAAATTATCCATGAAGATGGAAGAGACGTTAAAAAATATGTTCAAAAAGCAAAAGATCACAACGACTCTTTCAGGTTGATGGGATTCGGGCACAGGGTTTATAAGAACTTTGACCCGCGTAGCCGGATCATCAAAAAACTGGCGCACAAAGTTCTTGATAAAAAACCCAACCGTGAACCACTTCTTGAAATCGCTTTAGAGTTGGAAGAGATCGCCATCAACGATGCTTACTTCATCGAAAAAAAACTTTATCCCAATGTGGATTTTTATTCAGGCCTGATTTATAAAGCTTTGAACATTCCTGAAAATATGTTTCCCGTAATGTTCGCAATGGGCCGTTTACCAGGGTGGATCGCCCAGTGGAAAGAGCTACAAGAGGACAAACAGTTTAAAATTGGCCGTCCGCGACAGGTCTATATGGGAGCTACTAATAGAGATTATGTTCCGATGGGGAAAAGGCAGGGATAAGACACTACGTCTTAATAATCAAGCCGGCTCAATAGTGCAGGTAAAGGGAAACTCTTCCATCGCCGCGGCCATATGCACCTGCTCAACTTTAAACTCCGCTTGTTCCAGAGGCAGGGTGGCAACATGGCCGGCGCCTTGAAAATGAATTTCATACATCAACTTTTCTGCGGTCGAGTAATCTTTACTGAACAATTTGATCAGGACCCGAATGACAAATTCCATAGTCGTGACGTTATCATCCCACATTATAATTTTATATAGCGGAAGATAGCCCTGACGGGTTTTACCCTCAGATTCTTCGGTAATTTCCGGCGAAAAAGGTAATGTTTCTACTGGCATAGCTACGAATTTGCCCCGAAGGGGCCAATGGGTTGAAAAACTAGTTATTTATAATATTAAAATAATATCTGAAAAAAAACAATTTTTTTCATTTTTTCGTCATAAAACCATGCGTTTAAAGGGCCGACCACTTCGTTTCCTGCTGAGGGCTTCCATTTTCGGCCTGATATTCTTCTCCATCCCCTCCCACGCCCTGGATACAAAATCCCACGAACCGACAAACCTGGGCCAATACGAAAACTTCGTTCCGGAAGGGAAAATAACCCGGTTTTCCGGAGAGACCCTTTATTACGACATCAGTTTCCTGTGGTTTAAAAACGCCGCCTCCGCCAAAGTGCGATTTTTTGAGGAGGACGGAAAGTATTTTTCAGAACTGGAAGCCAGCACCAAAGGTTTTGTCGGCTTTTTCACCGCATACCGCAAACACTTTTATAAAACGGAATTTGAAATTATTGATAACGGAAAAAAACTCCGGCCCAAAACCTTCATGCGCCAGGTCACCATTGCCAGTAATTCCGAGAGCACCCTGCATAAATTTGATTATTCAAAACGACTGCACACCTGGGAAAAGTTCCTGAACGGTGAAACAGTTGAAACCGGGCAGGAAAATCTTCCCGAGGAGGGTGCTTTCAACGATATACTCACCGCATTTTACAATATTCGAAATGGAGCTTACGGCAAGCTGGAAAAGGGAAAGAAGTTCGCCATCCGAACCATCCCGGAAAAAGGACATGATGAAATCTCCGTCCACATCTTGCCGGAAACGGATCAGGAACGGATTAGAATCGAAGACGGGCGGGAAAAACGCGACGATTTACTGCTCAATGCTATCGTACCAAAAGAAATTTTCAAGACCAAAACCGGAAAAATAACTTTCTGGTCCTCCATGCACTTCATCCCGATTGAGACCACTATCAAGGATTATATTTTGCTGGGCGATCTGCACGCCCGTTTCACCCACAGAGAAGTTCAAGACTGTAGCGGGTGTGGTATTACACATCAAAAGCTGGAATAGGTGGGTCCTGCCAAATATTCACTTCTGTCGCCTTATCCAAAGTGACTGCCCCAAACTGGATTGTATAGGGTTTCTCATTTTCGCAATCGTACTCGATGGAAATTCTTTCAATCTCCCACTTTCCCGACTCTGGTCCAACCAGGGTTAAACTGTGGGCAAAGCTGTTCACCTCAAAGTCACCCTCAAAAATTTTCCCGGATTCCGCAGATCCCGAAACATTCTTAAATTCCATTTTATGGTTATTGAAATTGAAGTAGACGGGTTCAGACATACCCTGTTCCCCGGTTTGCACTTTTACTTTAAACGTATTAACTTTCGGCATCCTTCACCTCAGGAAAAAAACGGGTTTAAACCCGCTGTGTGATCCGTTTCATCGAAAATTGCACCCACCTTGGGCACGGCCGTCCTGAACGAAGTATGAATTCCCTGTTTGAGGGTCAAATCGGCGGCACTACACCCTTGGCATCCTCCCCCCATTTTTATGGTAACCGAGTTTCCCTTGACTGCCATCAGGGTGACGTTACCACCATGCCCGGCCACTCCCGGATTCACCTCAGTATCAATCACTTTCTGAATGCCTTCGCGAATTTCTTCCTCTGAAGGCAGTTCGGCAATAATTTTTTCTGAGATAAGAGCTTCACCAGCCTGTACTACCCCCCGGATCGCCGTACCAACTTCTTTTGCCAGAGGAACCCAGTCAAACAAGGTTTTATCTTTTCGGGTGATGGTTACGGTGTACTCACACACCAGCACTGTTTCCACGTCCTCAAGACAAAAAAGAGCCTCTGCCAAGGGCGATCCCGCGGCACTTTCAAAATCTGGAAAATACCAGGAGTTTCCGTTCATCAAAGGACGGTTAACCGTAAACAAGCACTGGTCGCCCGTTGGCGAAGGTTTTGCCTTGATTAAAACTGCAGGGGAATTTTCAGGGAAAATGCTTTCGGAAATAGCCGGAATCTGTAGAACGTGACGAACCTCAGGAAAACCTGGATTCGCTTCAGGTTCTGGCGCAGAAACCGCTTCCTCTACGGGTTGTTGCTCTTCAACCACAACGGGTGATTCGGACTCTGCATCCCGCTTCATCCCGGTAAAAATTTTCTTTATAAAGTTCAATGGATTATCTCCTATCCAAGTCGTTTGTCTCAACGGATACAACACTAACGCATTATTCTTGATATTATAACTGCCAAAATCACCCAAAAGTCGCAAATTCCCCGGCATTTTATTTCATATCATAGGGCTCGGCCCTGTACCTTTGTTTCTTCTTGCCTTTAGTATTTTTTCAACAGGTTTTCGAACAACCTCATGTGTTCGTCAAACCTGAAAAGCATTTACGACTAATTCAGTTTCCCATGAACCAGATGGATCGGATGTCAGTGCAACCACATCAAAGCGCATGGGCCTGTCGCGAATTCTCTTCTGAGCCAGGAAGGTTTGGGCCGTCTGGATAATCTTTTTCTGTTTAGCGGGTGTCAAGGCGTATAGAGGATGGCCAAATTCATGACTCGAACGCGCTTTGACTTCAATAAAAACGATCACGCCAGCTTGCTCGGCGATGATATCTATTTCCCCAACTTTCGAGCGAAAGTTTTTTTCAAGAATCCGGTAACCTTTCTTTTTCAAAAAAGCTATCGCGGCCGACTCACCCTCACGGCCAAATTGTAATCGTTTCTGAGTCACAGAGCACCTCCACTCGGTGTCCAGCCAACTAACAAGGATATTGCTGGCAGTTAATGGGCAGTGTTCCAATTCTCTCCCCACCCCATATCCACGACAAGAGGCACTTTAAGGGGAACCACCTCTTCCATTCCTTTTTTTACCAAGGCCCTGATTTCCTGTTCCTCGTCTTCCGGGCATTCAAACAAAAGTTCATCGTGGACTTGCAGGATCATTCTGGATTTTAGTTTTTTCTCACTGATCTTTTTTGCCAGTTGAATCATCGCCAGCTTGATCAGATCCGCCGCACTCCCTTGCACCGGCGAGTTGACCGCAACCCGTTCAGCCGCCTCACGCACTTGCCGGTTTTGGCTTTTAAGATCCGGCAGATACCGTTTCCGATTCATAATCGTCATTGTATAACCAACTTCCCTGGCTTGAGCCACGGTCTCTTCCATGTAAACTTTGACTTTTTTATAAAGCGCAAAATATTGGTCGATAAATTTTTTGGCATCCTTGGGGAAGATTTTTAATTGTCTGGACAGGCCAAAAGCGCTCAAGCCGTAAACAATGCCAAAGTTCACCGCCTTGGCCATCCTTCTGGCTTCCGCATCCAGGCGATCGGGGGAAGTCCCGAATATTTCACAAGCGGTACGGGTATGGATATCTTCACCCATTTGGAAGGCTTCTATCAAAGCCTCATCTTCGGAGAGGTGAGCCAGAATTCGCAACTCCACCTGCGAGTAGTCTGCCGAAAGCAGGTAGTTACTTCCTTCGGCAGTAAATGCTTTTCTTATTTCACGTCCCATTTCAGTGCGAATAGGGATATTCTGCAGGTTCGGATTACTGCTACTCAACCTCCCCGTCGCCGCTACCGTCTGGTTGAATGAGGTATGGACCCGCCCTGTCTTGCTAAAGATGTCCTCCTGCAAAGCATCGACGTAAGTGGATTTGAGCTTGCCCAGTTGCCTGTACGTCAAAATCATTTCGGGAAGATCGTGTTCCGCCGCCAGTTCTTCCAACACCGAGACGTCAGTGGAGTAACCACTCTTGGTTTTCTTGACAGCCGGCAACCCAAGTTTTTCGAACAAAATTACCGAAAGCTGTTTAGGGGAATTGATATTAAACTGCTCTCCGGCAAGGGAATATATTTGTTCCACACGATCTTCCATCATTTTCTGTATCTTTTTGGAAAGATTTTGCAGATGCTTTTGGTCAAGTTTCATCCCATGAATTTCCATCTCTGCCAAAACTTCTATAAGCGGCAGTTCCAGTTCCAGAAAAAGCTTCAGGTCATCACCTTTTAAAAGAGGGGAAAGTTTTTCATACAAACGCCAGGTGATGTCCGCGTCTTCCGCCGCGTAATTGGTGGCCGATTCAACATCCACTTCATCAAACCCGATTTCTTTCGACGCGGTGCCCACCACATCCTTATATTTTATGGTGGTGTGCCCCAGGAAATCCCTGGCCAAGTCGTCCAAATTGTGCCTTCTGCCATCTGGATTCAGAATGTAAGAGGCCAGCATGGTGTCAAAGGCAACCCCTCGCAAATTGACACCTTCATTCCTCAACACGATTAAATCGTATTTGATATTTTGGCCTACTTTCTTAAGTTGCGGGTCTTCGAATAATGGTTTGAGCTTCTTAAACACCCAATCAAGGCTCAATTGGTCTGGAACCCCCAAATAGCGGTGGGCCAACGGAATGTAACACGCCTCCCCTTCTTCACAGGATAACGAGATCCCAACAACCCGAGCCCGTACCGGGTGCAAGCTGGTGGTTTCCAGATCCAGCGCAAAAATTTTTGATTTCTTTAATTTCTTTATCCACCTTTCCAGGTCGGCCTCAGCCAGAATGGTTTCATAATGACTCTCAAGGACAGGAGAAATTGAGCCCTCTCCCAGTTCCCCGAGAAGGGAGGAAAACTCGAATTCAGAAAACAGCTTTTTCAGTTCCGCATTATCAGGCGACTTAAACTTAAGGTTTTCGATTCCACCTTCCAGCTTGACGGATGTATTAATGGTTACCAATTGACGGCTGAGCAAGGCCATTTCTTTGTCCTGAACCAGTTTTTCCCTGAGCTTTACCTTGTCCACTTCATCAATGCGCTCATACAATTCCTGGATAGAACCAAATTTACGAATGAGTTCCGAGGCCGTTTTGGGGCCGACCCCTTTAACACCTGGAATGTGGTCGCTGGAATCGCCCATCAACCCCATCACATCAATCACCCGGTCTGGAGTCACGCCAAATTTTTCTTCCACCTCTTCGACTCCAAACCATTGGTTTTTCATGGTATCGAGCATGCGTATATCCGGGCTGATCAACTGCATCATATCTTTATCCCCACTAACAATAACAACCTTGAAACCCTCCTTTGCCGCCTTTGTTGCCAGGGTTCCAATTATGTCATCAGCCTCATAACCGGGAACCCTGACACCATGAATGTTATAGGCCTGCACCAAAGGTTCAAAATAAGGAAATTGTTTTGCCAGGTCCTCAGGAGGTGCTGACCGGTTGGCCTTATAATCTGCATACATTTCGTGGCGGAACGTCTTTTCCTTACTGTCAAAAGCTACCGCCAGATAATCCGGTTTTTCATCTTTCACCACCTTCTGCAACATATTGATGAATCCATACAAGGCATTTGTGGGAAATCCTTTGGATGTGGACAAAAATTGCCGGATTCCAAAATAGGCCCGAAAAATGTAGGAAGACCCATCTATAAGATAGAGGGATTTAGCTTTGCTCATAACAACCTCTCAAGGATAAAAATACCGACCAAGTATAAAGTCGTGGCTTTACCGTGTCTAATTAATTGTGTTACTATCAGAATTACTTCTGATTATGAACTAATTGAATTAA
>PCTK01000236.1:0-5987 GCA_002786505.1 Nitrospinae bacterium CG22_combo_CG10-13_8_21_14_all_47_10
TTCCAATACTTTCACATCTTTAAAATTTTTCTGGATCAAATCGAGGGTTGCGGCCAGAGTTCCCCCGGTGGCCAGTACATCATCAATGATGATGATATTTTGTCCCGGCTGGAATGCGTCCTGATGGACCTCGACAGTATCCGTTCCGTATTCGAGGGCGTAGGTTTCCCGAAAAGTTTTGTAAGGCAGTTTGCCGGGCTTCCGAACCATAACGACACCAGTCCCCAGCGCATAGGCCAGGGCTGAGGCAAAAATAAACCCACGCGCTTCCACACCGACTACCACGTCCACCTGCTTGTCTGCGTAACGATCCTTCAAGGAATTTATCATTTTCTGGAATGCGGCAGGGTCGCCTAACAGCGGGGTAATATCTTTAAAGATGATTCCCTCTTTGGGGAAGTTTGGAACATCGCGGATGATTTCTTTCACAGAGGCCTCGCCTTTCTTGAAGTTAATGTTTGGTCTGGGTTGTGACTTGGTCTTTTATCAAAGATCGAATGAAAAGAAAACTTTATCTTCTGAGTGGCAGGTACTTTATCGGGTTTTTGGGATGGGTATCGTTTCGCACTTCGAAATGGAGATGGGGCCCGGTGGAACGACCGGTGCTTCCTATCAGGGAAATTTTTTGTCCCTGCTTGACCCGGCTTCCTTTTTTAACCAAAAGTTTTGAGTTATGCGCGTAAAGGGTAGTCAGGTGGTGCTGGTGTTTGATAATGACCATTTTCCCATATCCGGTAGGTCCCCAACCGCTAAACACAACGTCCCCTTCGGCGGCGGCATGAACCGGGGTCCCCGTGGGACCGGCGATGTCTATCCCATCATGCTTGTGCCCATTTCGCATTCCGAATCCGGAAGTCAAAGTTCCTTTTGCCGGCCAGATGAGAAAACCCTGGCGGGGTTTAACCGTCGGCGGCGATTTTCCTTTTGCGGAGGGAACATCGGCTTTGAGGGTGCCTGGTATTTTCAAGACCCTGCGGGCTCCCGGTATCCATAATCGAATTCCCACTGGGAGTTTTTCGGGATCCCTGATGTGGTTGGCTCGCAGGAGGACTTCCAGATCAAGATCATAGGTTGTGGCAATGCGGTACAGCGTCTGGCCTTTTTGTACGGTGTGGTACACCCCTTCCTCTTTGTCGGGCCAGGGATCGAATTGAAAACTCTGGCATCCTGTGAAGAATAAAAGGATAACGAAAGAAGCTGATTTAAAATAACGGTGGCAGGGCATTTTGTAGAGGCTTGAATATGCTATAACTTATTGAAAATTGTAGCATTTTTTCAAATTCGTTTACAAGTTTCCAGGCATCCTGTATAAACAAAAAATCGTTTTAATTCAGAATCGGCAAAAATCACGATGGCAAAATTGTTGCGGTTAAAAATAAAAATTCTGGTTTTCATATTATTAGGGGTGCTTCTGATTTCCGGATGTGGGCAAAGCCAGCCTTCGCCTGACTTGTTTGCCCTGCCTGTATCCTATATGGTCGGGAAAAAACCGGAAGTGGTGTTGGCCCACGATATGAACAACGATGAATTCCCCGATCTGTTAGTGGTCAACTCAGCAGGCAATTCCCTGAATTATCTGGAAGGCATCGGGGACGGCACCTTCAAAAATCCGCAGACCATTGAAACCGGGCGCGAACCTTTTGCTCTGGATGTGGCCGACTTTAATGGTGATCGCATTCCTGATATCGCCTTGTGCAATTATGGCGATGGAAATGTTTCCATTATTCTAGGCCAGAAAGACGGGTTGTTCAAACTTAAGACCGATGTGAAGGTGGGGCGGCTTCCCATCGCCGTTAAAGCGGGTGATTTTAATAACGATGAAAAAATCGACCTGGCCGTGACTCTGCGGTTCAATCAAATGATAATTCTTCTGGGGGTGGGAGACGGCACGTTTAAAGTCGCCGAAGCCTATCAGGCGGGACCCACCCCTGCATACATCACCATTGATGATTACAACAGCGATGGCAATCAGGATATCGCTATGGCCCTCAATGAGGACAAGGTGCGGCATATTAAATTGTTTTTAGGCAATGGGGATGGCACGTTCAAGCCTCCTGAAAAAATTGCTGGCGGCAACCAGTCTTCGTTCATCATTCACCACGATATGAATCTGGATGGTAAGACAGACCTGATCGCATCAAGCCCGATGCGGGACAGCCTCAGTATTTATTTGGGAGACGGTAAAGGCAACTTCTCAAAACTGGAAGATTTTGCCGGAGAAAAAGGGCCACATAATATTGTGGTGGGCGACTTCAACGGCGACAAATTTCCCGATATTGTCGTGTGCAACCGCCGGGAAGGGAGCATATCCGTGATTCAAGGGAGGGGAGACGGAACTTTTATTTACCCGCACTTTAATTATGTCGTGGGTTCCCAGCCCCGTTCCATCACCGGCGCGGACTTCAACCGAGATGGCATGATGGATATCGCCGTTGTGCTCTACCAAAAACAAATCCTCGAAGTTTTTTTGAGTAAAAGCCACATCCCGATGAACGATGCCTGACAATATTTTATCTTTCTTTCCCTTCGTTCTGTGCATTACCAAGATTTGATTCCCTCATAGTTCTGTGTCCTGAATGGGCTCGTCGCCTTCAATGACATATTTCCCATCCAGCCACTTTCCAAGATCAATGGTCCGGCACCGGTCGGAACAAAAGGGTGAAAACGGATTCCGGGTTCTATCCTTTTCCGAAGGTTTCTTGCAGATGGGGCATTTGAGTATTTTTTTTGGGGATTCTTCCATGGTTTTCAGTCTCAATTTTTTGCGTTTTTAATCTAACACAAAGGAAATTTTTGCACTCCTCCCTCCCCTTTGCGAATTTTTGTTTACATTTTACACAACTATTTGTATATTAAGGCGTTATATGGATCGATTCGGACCGGAGCGATCTTGTGCTTTAGAGTGTTTTTTTTAACCTATTGTTTTTATTGTGATTAGTTATTTTAGAAAAATTTTTCCCAAATTTTTGGGCGGAAAAATTAAAGGTTAAAAATCAATAGGTTATAAAATCCCCCATTAAAAGGGAGACCTTTGCATAAGTCGGAAAAGCTGGGAAGCGAGATGCTTCGACAGGCTCAGCATGACGAGAAAGAGCCATTTTGTCATTCTGAGGAACAACGTGACGAAGAATCTCGGGGTTGTGCAAAGGTCTCCCTTAAAGGGCGGCAGATTGAAACTGGTTATCAACCCGATGGGATGAAACATTTATGATTACAGAAGTTCAAGATTATTACCAGTTACTCGGAGTTCAGTCTGGCGCGACCCAGAAGGAAATTGATCAGGCTTATCAAAAATTGATAAGCAAGTTTGATTCTTCAGGAGAAAAAGCGTCTTCCGCAGACGAGCCCACGCTCAAGGAACGGATAGAGGTCGCGCAAGAGGCTTATGACACGCTTTCGCATAAACAGAAGCGCGAAGCTTATGACGCAGTCATTGAGGTTAAAAAAGGCCATGTGGCTTCTGACGAAACCAGGAATTCGGGACCACTCAGGTTTCTGGGAGTAAAAGAAAATGTCCGAAAACCCAGACATCAGAATGTCTATCAGGACTTTTTTGGATTTTCTGAGAAACCTTTTGATCTGACTCCTGATCCCAAATACCTGTACCTGAGTCCCAAGCATAAGGAAGTCCTCGCGCATCTGGTTTACGGATTGCAGGAAAATAATGGATTTTTGAAAATTGTTGGAGAGGTGGGAACAGGCAAAACAATGATCTGCCGCAGTTTTCTCCGGGAGCTTCGCGCCGATTTCAACATTGCTTATATTTTCAACCCCTGTATCAGCGAATTGGAACTGTTGCAGACGATCAATACGGAGTTGGGGATTCCGGGAAAAAGCAAAAGCCGGAAGAAACTGGTCGATATTCTGAACGGTTTCCTGTTGGAAGAAAGGGCAAAGGGACATCGGGTGGTGGTCATCATTGATGAAGCCCAGGACCTTCAGCCCAATGTGCTGGAACAACTGCGCTTGCTCTCCAACCTTGAAACCGATACAGAAAAACTGATTCAGATTGTTTTGATTGGTCAGCCCGAACTGGATAAGGTTCTGGCTAAAGAGGGGCTTCGGCAATTGCGCCAGCGCATCACCATCAAATGGGAACTTTTACCTTTAAACCTGGAAGAGACCCGGGGCTACATCCAGCATCGTCTCAATATTGCGTTGGGTAAAGGCAAGGTGCGTTTTTCCCGGCAGGCGGCCGAAACGGTTTTCCGCTACTCCCGGGGTATTCCCCGAATGATCAATGTGGTGGCCGACCGTACCCTGTTGATTGCCTTTACCCAAAGCACCAAGAAAATCACTCCCAAGATCGTCAAGTTAGCAGTGAGTGATATTGGCGAACTGGTTCCTCTCCAATCCTGGGCGGACAAATTCTGGAAGTTGGTACTGCCCTCAGCGCTGGCCGCAGGCCTGGCATTTTTCGCCATTAATTTCTTTGCTTTGCCCGATCATAAAAAAAGCGCTCCGGGAGGAAAGGATATCTCCGCGTTGATCCAGGAAAATCCAATGGACCTTTCTGCTCCAGGTCAACTTGTGCCACGTGCTCCTGTAGCGCCGGTAATTCAGCCTGCTTCCCCTGTTGTCGAGGTTTTGCCAAAAGCGGAAATGGTCAATAGTGCTCCGCAAAGGAGAATTCCCAGCAATGGACCGCTGAACATTTTTGATCCGGAAAAACTGGTGACCTATCTTTCCAGTCTGACTTTGGTGGAAAGCAAGCTGGAAGCGGTGAAATGGATTTTGGAAGCCTGGCACGTGAATCCCGAAGACATGCAGGGTTTGAACGAGGCAGACCTGGAAATGATTGAAGAAGATTATCAGTTGTCATCGTTTGAAGTGAACGGCACGCTGGAGCGGTTGAAAAGCCTGAACTATCCCGCATTCCTTGAAATAGCCCTGCCCAACGCCCAGGGAACAAAATATCTGGCATTGGTTTCAATTCAAGGCGATACCGGGATATTTGGTTCGGTGGACAAAATAGAAATGCCGCTTTCGATCATTGATTCCCTCTGGACTCGCAAAGCTATAATCCTTTGGAGAGACTTTGAAAATTTACCGGAATCTCTCAGAGCCGGTTTCCAGGGCAAGGAAGCGATTTGGCTACAGAAAAACCTCAGGCTCCTGGGCTATTTCCAGGGAAGGGAAGCCCTGTTGTATGGCCCGAAAACTATCCAGGCGGTGATGAGTCTCCAGCGCAACAACAACATTAAAGATGATGGGGTTTTTAATACCGATAGTAAACTGCTTTTGTATAACCTGTTGCAGATCTATTCCACCCCGAAACTGGTTTCCCAATAAACCTTCTTCCTCTTATTGAAAGCGCGATACAATGAGCACGATATTAGAGACGCTCAAAAAGCTGGAAGAAGATAAAAAGTTGCTGGAAAAAAATCTGGACCTCAAGGAGCTTGTCCTTCAGGAGGATCAAAAACTTCCGGTGACGGCGGAAATTTCCAGCAAAATTTTTTTGATGACGGGCTTGATTCTGGCAGGGTTCATCGTCGTTGCCCTGGTTTTTATGGGGCCATCCACTGATACAAATGAAGACCCTCCTCCTGTTCAGGCTCCCTCAAATCCAAAACCGGTGTCCATCGACAAGAAGGAACTGGCGCCGACGCTGGGTATTCCCTTGTCAAACATTCCAGAACATCGTCAGAGCTATGAAAAGAAGGTCATCGAAAACCCGGTTATAGAAGCACCTGTTCGGGAAATTCATAAACCCGTTGCGGAGCCAGAACCGCCGGAAATCAATGAAATTCGTAATTTGATCCAAACTGCTACATCCGAGGCCCAGCAACCGTCATCTTATCCTTATCCCGAGGAGTTGGCCTCGCGGGGAATTTCCATTCCTAATCTGAAAGTAAAAGGCATCATCTTTTTTTCCCCCGAAAATCCTTCCAACCACATTTTTGTTTCCACAGTAGAAAGTAAAAACCGGAAGGTCCGTGTTGGGGATACTGTGCAATCGGCTACCCTCATGCATATTGAATCGA
>PCTK01000236.1:6083-10271 GCA_002786505.1 Nitrospinae bacterium CG22_combo_CG10-13_8_21_14_all_47_10
ACGGGCAGTAGCTTGTCCCTCCTCAATCCGTCGATACCCCCATTTTCGTGCTTTACAAATTGCCAATCAGGGTTTCTATCGTTTGTTTAAGAGCCTTGATATGGCCCTGCGCGGAAGGCATGCTATCGTGGTCTTCTTCCTCCAGAGAGATGATGCCGGGGCCGAGATAGTTGCAATAGAATGCTCCCACAGGCTTATCTTCCGAGCGGGAGTTGACAACCACCATTGTCACCAAAGTCTCAGGATCGGGGTAAACTTCAAACAATCCGCCATTCTTAACCGTGTGTTGCTTGCAATATGCGATAATGCGGTTGACCTCTTCGGGGGAAAGCGCTTTGTACACGGTATGCAACAATCATCTCCTGTTTGCGATTGGAACTGAAATTTTATCAGATTTCATCCAGGCGCGGTTTTAAATCGCAGAAATTTTGACGAAAATAGAGGATGGAACCCGCCAATTTACTCAGGTGAAATTATGAACGACAAATTAACAAAAATTCTGGATGAAATACGAAAGCTGGAACACCAGTTGATTCTGGAATTGCAAAAAGGGGAAGAAGAGTTTTTTTACTCTGTCAAACACAAGCGGGTAAAATTCGAGCGGGAGGTGAAAGCCCGACACCGCCAGATGGCTAAACGGATTCGCCATTATTTGAAAGAGGCGGAGATTTTAAATATTCTGACGGCACCGGTGGTCTGGTCCTGTCTGTTCCCTGCTGTTTTCATGGACATGGTGCTGTCATTTTATCAGGCAGTTTGTTTTCCCATCTATGGAATCCCTAAAGTGAACCGCAAAGATTATATTGTCATTGACCGGCACTTCCTCAGTTACCTGAATGGTCTGGAGAAAATGAATTGCGTTTATTGTGGATATTTTAACGGTTTGATCGGCTATGTTCAGGAAATAGCGGCCAGAACCGAGCAATACTGGTGCCCGATCAAGCATGCGCGAAAAACCCGGTTTGTGCACGACCGGTACTCCAAATTTTTAGATTATGGGGACGGGGTGAGTTATCGCAAAAATATTGAATCGGTCCGGCGGGCGTTTGATGATTTGAAGTAAACACGCATTCAAAGAAGGACGGATAAATGTTAGAATCTATAGTAAGCCCCAACGAATATGGGCTGTAAAGTTAATGGGCTGGATCATGTCAAATATCCAACAGTATCGTCGGTTGGATGGGAAATCTCAGTTTAATTAATATTGGGTTATCGCTAGTTTAAGAGGAATTATGAAAGCCAAATTGACAAAATTGTCTGTTTCAGGTTTTAAAAGCATTTGTGCTTTAGATAATTTTAAATTGAATAAAATAAACATTTTGATTGGATCGAATGGGGCAGGAAAATCCAATTTCATTTCTTTTTTCCATTTAATGAACTGGATGATGGCTTCTCCGGGGAATCTTCAGGAATATATTTTGCAGTTAGGGGGCGCAAATGCAGTTTTGTTTGACGGAGCTCAGACTACAGAGTCAATTAAAGCAGAACTAAATATTGAAACTAAATTAGGGGAAAATAATTATTTTTTTCGGCTGGCTCATGGAGGGGGGGATGTTTTGAGAATAATGGAGGAACGTTATCGTTACTCGAGGTTTGACTTTCCTTCGCCAGCAGACTGGACAACTTTGGGAGCAGGGCACTCAGAGGCCGAAATTATTAATGCCGCAAAGACGGATAAGACGGCCAACACAATCTTGAGCTTACTGAGGGGTTGTGTCGTCCATCAATTTCACAATACTTCTAGAACATCACGAATGCGTGGGAAATGGGATAAAGAAGACAACCTATGGTTGAAGGAGGATGGGGCTAATATCGCGGCCTTTTTGTTAAAGTTAAAAAGTCGTGAGCCAAAATACTATTGGAGGATAGTAGAAACGATTCGGTTGATACTTCCGTTTTTTGCTGATTTCGATTTGGTTGATGAGTATGGAAAAATATTATTGAGATGGAGAGAACTTAATACGGATGTGGTTTTTAATGCCGGTCAAGCTTCCGATGGAATGTTGCGGGTAATTGCTCTTGTTGCCTTGTTGGGCCAACCAGAACAACGCCTTCCTGATGTTTTGATTTTGGACGAACCGGAGTTGGGCTTACATCCTTATGCCATCGAGATTATCTCTGGAATGCTTAGATCGGTTTCACAATTCTCTCAAATTGTCATTGCAACCCAATCAGCATCGCTTGTTAATTACTTTGATCCTGAGGATATTGTTGTTGTGGATCGGGATAAAAGAAAATCTGATTTTCGAAGGCTTGATTCTAGTCAGTTGAGGGAATGGTTAGTGGATTATTCGATGGCAGAACTTTGGGAGAAGAATTTAATCGGCGGGAGACCTGCCCGTTGATTCGCCTGAACTTGATTGTTGAGGGTCCAACCGAGTTGGGGTTTATTGATAAAGTACTTAAACCTTATTTAGCGCAAAAAAATATTTTTGTTTCTGCGAGGTGTGTTGAGACAAGCCGAAACCGGCGAGCAAATAAAATCTATCGAGGAGGGCTCTCAACATATCTCAAGGTTAGATCCGATTTATTGCGATGGATCAAAGAAGATCAGAATGTGGGTGTGTATTTCAGTACTATGTTTGATTTGTATGCCTTGCCTTCTAATTTTCCTCGCTTTGAAGAAGCTCATAGACTCAAGGATAAATATAGACTCGTTGAGGAGTTGGAATTGGGTTTTAGCGCTGATGTGGCCGAACGGAGATTTCTCCCCTATATCCAATTACACGAGTTTGAGGCATTATTATTATGTGATCCTGGTAAATTAGGGGATTTTTTTATTGGCCAAGAGCAGGCTATCGGAAAAATCTCAAGCCAAGTTAACAAATTTTCAACTCCCGAGCTCATTAATTTAGACCTTCCTCCGTCAAAGCTGATCATGGATAAAATTCCGGAATACGGGTATCAAAAGGCATCGGCCGGCCCAATTGTTGGTGGAAAAATCGGGATTGAGTTAATGCGGAGAAAATGCCAGCATTTCGATAGTTGGCTGAATAAAATAGAGAATTTGTAAAATTTTTTACTTTATTGTTCCTTGGATTAGGTTGACTTTATCCGCCAAACTTTGATAAACCCAGAGCGCTATGTATTTTCAAGACATTATCCTTAATCTACAAAACTACTGGGCTTCCAGGGGATGCGCCCTGCATCAGCCCTATGACATTGAAGTGGGAGCCGGGACGTTTAATCCCTGCACCTTTTTCAGGGTATTGGGTCCCGAGCCCTATAGTGCGGCTTATGTCGAGCCTTCGCGTCGGCCCACAGATGGCAGGTACGGGGAAAATCCCAACCGCCTCCAGCATTATTACCAGTTTCAGGTCATCTTAAAGCCATCGCCCGAAGATGTTCAGGACCTTTATCTGGATAGCCTCACTTCATTGGGTGTGGACCCGCTTCAGCACGATATCCGTTTTGTGGAGGACGATTGGGAGTCTCCCACTCTCGGGGCCTGGGGGCTGGGATGGGAGGTCTGGTTGAATGGCATGGAGATCACCCAATTTACTTATTTCCAGCAGGTCGGGGGCATAGACTTGAAACCGGTCACCGCTGAACTGACGTATGGGCTGGAACGCATAGCCATGTACTTGCAGGATGTGGATAACGTCTATGATCTTAAATGGAATGAGAATGTTTTATACGGTGATGTTCACCTGGAAACAGAAAAGCAGTTCTCGCGTTACAATTTTGAAGCATCGGGCAAGGAACGGTTGTTTCAGTGGTTCGATATGTATGAAGCGGAAGCGAAAGATTTGTTGGCGCAGGAACTGGTTTTACCCGCATACGACTACACTTTAAAATGTTCGCATGCTTTCAATCAGTTGGATGCCCGTGGAGCAATCAGTGTTACGGAGAGAACCGGGTTCATCGGCCGGGTGAGAAACCTGGCCCGGTTATGCGCTGAAGGCTATGTGCAACAAAGGGAAGCGATGGAGTTTCCTCTGCTTAAAAAGCAAATGCAAGCCTGAGGAATTCAGGAGCCGGACCACTCTTTAATTTTTTCGCGAATTTGACTGGTTTCAGGCTTTTTAAGTTCTTCAAAAATTTTCAGGGCCTTCTGCGCCCGGATGATGGCATCATCAAGATTACCTTTTTCTCCCAGAGCCTGACTCCATGTCCATAACGCCCTTCCTTCCATCCCGGGGTCTTTGATTTTGTTAGCTAAAATCTGAACTTCTTCAAAATAGTCGC
>PCTK01000179.1:0-9854 GCA_002786505.1 Nitrospinae bacterium CG22_combo_CG10-13_8_21_14_all_47_10
TCGGGTCTGCTGGCCGTGCGCCGAGCACCCGCGAAAACAGGTCAGGAAATGGAAACGAGCCTGTCAGCTACGCCTGATTGAAGGGCGAAACCCTGATTTGATTTCTGGATTCCCGCCTACGCGGGAATGACATTCTGAACAAGGATTTCACCGAGGAGGAACTTCTCTTTAGATTGGCAGATCAGCCTTATTTTAAAGGCTTGAAAGGAGTTTGCCACCCTTTTTTCATGAAATATCCGGCTAACTGAACTGAATATGAACGAATGAAACTGGCGGCGGCGGGGATTGAAAAACAGCCTGAATATCTTTTTCCCGGTAACCCAGTTTTCTGAGCGGTTTCAGGGCGGCCAGAACTTCCTCTCTGGTGACATAGGCGACCGTATCGGGAACGCCCCGACTGCTGAGGTTTTTAGCCAGTTGGGCGATTTGCTTTCTCTGCTTTTTTGGCGTGCCTTCCAAAGCCGGGTAGTCGAGTTTCCCAGGGTAGGGGCTTCGATAAACGGTATTCAGAGCATGGAGTGTGTTGAGCATCAATATATCCCTGTCCCATGCGGCCATACTGACTACCTGCGGGTGGTTTTGCATCAGGTCCACCAGGCTGACGACCTCGGACCCGAGGTCCTTCCCCACAAATTTATTCTGATATTCCCGGCTGACTTCGGCAAACCCCAGCGACCGGCCTATTTTTTCAAGCAGGGGAAAGTTCACCATAAACGTGTATTGTCCGCCGTATAAATTGAAATAAGGCCGTCCTTCCTGATTAAGATCTCGAATCTCTTTCATGCCATAGTCAAAACTGGTGTAACCGAAATTTTCGGGCTTTAAGAGTTCCCTGGCTTTTTCGATGGCGGAAAACGCTCCGATATTAATGGGCATGGGAATTTCATCTTTCAACTCTTCGGCGTGGGCTTTTAAAATTTCGGCAAAGGGCCAGGCATCCAGATCCACCCTTTGAAAGTCGCGTTCCCAGTGAATGGTGTTGAGGAAGTCGGGATACTGGCAGAGGCTTTGCAGATCCCTTTTTTTGAATTGTTCGATGAAAGCCTCTTGAGGCAGTGCCTGTTGGTCAATAAAAGGGCAAAGGTATTCCTCATAAAAAAGGCCCTGATGCTTCAGTAGCACTTTGGTGGCCAGGTCATCCCAGATTTCGTTGCTGATGATTTTTGTTGCAGAGTGAGGGCGAAAACAGTCCAACTGCCCGGCGTGCACACGAACGGTAGAAAATTTCCCTGTGTGTTCCAGAAGGCGGGGATTGGTTCGCACGCCTTTCAGAATTTCTTCGGATTCATCGCAAAGGATGTAATAGACAAAAGGGTAAACTTCGTTTTCACTGTCTATTTCGCGCAGGTGGCTGAGGAAACATGCGGCCAGGTTGCCATTGCCCACACCCCACTCGTGCACAATCCACGTGTCGTTTTCAGGACGCCGCTCCTTGGCTTTTGCATAAAAATCATTGGCCAGGGCATGGGCCAGGCGGTGGTCCCGGCTCACATAAGTCTGGAAATGGTTGTGGATTTCCGGGCCCTTGATGCCGTAGAAAATGGCATTGGCATGGGTACCCCAATAATCGGAAGGTTTGAACTCCCCAAGGGCGATCATGTTTGGATGGGTCATGTTGGAGTTTCAGGGGAACTTGTCAGGAGTCCGCATCCGCCAGCGATTCCATCCCGGGTGAGTTTCCTTCCATGTCTCCACCTCCGGCGTATTTGCTGGTTTGGGAAACTCCGCCTGGGATATTTGAGGGGTTGCTTCCGCCAGCGCTGGCAACAGGAGCAGGTTCGTTCATCAATGCTTCATACTTCTGGTACGCCGCTTGCGAGTCTTCCATCAACCCGACTTCTTTGTAGCAATTATACAGGTTCAACCAGGCTCCTATGTCTGCTGGATTCAGGGTTACTGCTGTTTTGAACGACTTGATAGCGGTTTCAGGCCTTCCCATATTTGCATAAAGGGTCCCCAGATTGGTGTGGGGTAGAGAGTAGTCGGGAGCCAGTTCGCTGGCTTTTTTGAAAGCCGCGATGGCATCGTCCACCATATTGCGTACGGAATAGCAACTGCCCAGGTTGCAAAAGGCCTGCGGGTCTTTATCGTCAATGTCGACCACACACAGGGCGGCATCAATAGCTTCCTCATAGCGTTCAGCGTGGAAATACGCGTTGGACAGTGCCGCGCGGAGTTCTTTATCTTCCGGATTGAACATCAGCACTTTTCTGAGTGCCATGATTTCCTTGTCGTAAAGTTTGAGCATGTCATACGCCGCGGCAAGGTTGGCATAGCCGGTGGTATCGGTGGGGTCCAGTTCAATAACCTTCTCAAATGAGTTCGCGGCGTTTTCAAACATGTCCCGGAGCAAATAGAGGCCTCCAAGATTGAAGAAGTTTTCGGGATCGGTGGCGTCCAGCTCACAGGCCCGGTTCAATTCAATCAGGGCTTCTTCTTCATGTTTGAACAGCACGTAAGCGGTGCCGAGTAGTTTATAGACCCGTGCGTTTTTCGGGGCTTTATTGCGAATGGCTCTGAGTTGCTTGATGGCTTCTTCATAATTAGCACCATCTATCATCAGGGTGGCCAGTTCTAACTGAAGATCCAGATTGTCGGGGTCGGTTTTCAACTCCTTGGTGATCTGGCGGGTTTTTTTTGCAATGGCCATTTCCCGCTTTGTTTCTTCGGGGTCACGGACACCCAACTCTTCAAAAATTTCAGGATCGATTTTCATTGTGATCCAGTCTGTCGGTTTGCCTGCCTCGCCCATATTGGTACACTTTCTTTAAAAAGGTTAATTTGTTCTGAGTTTGTGTGTCCTAAATTCTAGGTCATTGCCCACACCCTGTCAACACCTGGCTGGTTGCTGATAAACTTCAGGATTTTTCATTTTGAGGAGCCCCTTCGGCTGTGCCCAGGGCAGGTTCCGGCGACGAAGGATCTCTGTGTTATGCAAAGCCCTTTTAAATCAGGGTGACGGGTTAAGGAGTTACTGTTGTTTTTGCCATGTTGAGAATTTCTTCCTTGCCGAACCGGTCGAGGTAGAGCAGGAAATGTTCGCGTGACAGGTAGTTCCAGATATTGCGGGAAGGGAAGGTTTCATCAATCACAGAGTTGAAGTGTTCGTAGACCTCCATCACCTCATCCCGCGGCATCCCCGCGTTGATATCAAAATCGAACACGATGGCCATATCCCGGTCCGGGTCGTGAATGATGCGGTCGATTTTGAATTTCCCCGGATTGTGGTAGATGGCAGAGTCCTTTTCCAGGGCGAAGATGGACTGCCCTACAGAATGGATGGTGCCGGTGCCCACCTCTGAATTTTCCACGGTGAACTTAATGGTGTCTTCCGCTTCTTCGCGTTCTTCTGTGGGGAACCCGAAAAACAGGTAGAGATGGTTCCAGATTCCGGCATCAGAACTGTTTTTCAGCACACTTCGTTCTGTATCCTGATCGCAACCCTTGTCGATGATTTTCAGGATGCGGTCGTTGGCACTTTCCAGGCCGAAAAACAGCATGAGGAACCCGGCCTTATAGATATCCTCGAATAGTTCCGGCGATTCCTTATCCCCCGATTCGAATTTGAGCATTCCCAATGAGCGCATTTCCACCCCTTGTTTCAGGATGGCCTTGGACATGCGGTTGAAAGCGTTTGGGGAAATGGCTTCATCAGAAAATGTGAAGTATTTGGTTTTATATTTTTTGCCGAGGTAGCCGAGTTCTTCTGCCACCCGGGTTTCATTTTCTTTGCGGTAATAGGAATCATAGATAAAGCTATGGGTGCAGAAAGTACATTTTCCCCAATAACAGCCGCGGCTCGACATATAAGGCAGAACCGGATAAGGCATTAAATATTTTTGCAATGGCAGTTGGTCGAAGGTCGGGCAAACCAACTGGTCGTAAGGAAGGGCTTCGATTTTGGGATTGTGAATAACCTTTTGCTCCTCCATATAAATCAGGTTGGGAACGGTTTTTAGGGACTTTCCAGCTTTGAGATGACCGACCAGCTCTTCCAAAGGTTTCTCCCCTTCGGAGACGATAGCACTATGAAAAAACTCCTCAAACAGGGCCTGTTTGTTGTCCAGCAGGTCGGCATGCCGGTTGAACACGCTCCCGCCGATGACGATATGCAACTGCCCAAAGCGTTTGCGTAGCAGGCGTGCCAGAGTCAGGCCGGGTATGACCTGCCCGATGTGGATGATGGATAATCCCACCAACCCATAATCATTCCAGCGAACTTTATCAACCAGGTAATCTTCATACAGGCGGATGAATGGATTCCTGACCTTATCTGCTGTTGCCGAAAGAATTCCGGAAAGGTTTTCTTCCGGGTTTCCCATCATGAAAAAAGAATCCAGATCCAGCCGACTGGGATGGTGGGCGTAGGAAATGAGCTTCATGGCTATTTTCAGTGTGGTGTAGGCTTTTTTATAAATCTCAAACTGGAAAAAACGGTCTTCATCCCGCAGGACGTTTTTGGCATCTTCCACTTCGTTCAGGACAGAGTCGAGAAAACCGGTGTCTGCCAGAATATCCCGATACACGGCTTTGACCTCCTGATCCTCGGTGGTGTAGGCGGGGGCTGAAAGCCGTTGCCGCACAATGTCCACGCATTGGGCCAGATAGCCCCTGGACAGGAAAACCTCATAACTTTCTATATTAAAATCGAACTGGTCTACTGCATGGCCTTTGGATTCAAGGTGGGCCTTCAAGGTAGGTAGGGCAAGATAGGGCTGGCTAGGGTACCACTGCGGTGGAAAAAGAAGAGCGGTTTTCATGATATTCAAACTCTTTCAACCCATCTCATGGGATTTCCTCTCCCGATGGGAACGGTTAACTTTATATAAATCAAGTGTTGATAGTTAAAGAGTATACCACCCGCCAGGCGAGGGGCCAATTGCAATAGCTCTATCCCGAGAGAAAAGAGTTGTCCAGGCTTAAAATGTTATTGCCAAGTGGCTCCTCGCCTAGTGCTCCTCGCCTAGTGGTTGACACTTTTGCGGAAAAAGGATTATACTTACGTTCGATTCCCAGAACTCTTTTAAAAGTATTGGTTTATTGTTTTACCCTTGTCATGAAGGAGACTTGCGTTGAGCGAACAGGATACGGAAACTAAGCGAAACCCCGGGCCAGAAGGCGAAGGTGCGGTCGAAGAAAAAGAGGTTGATCATCTTTCAGACTTAAGCGAGTTGGAGAAGATCAAAATCGAACTTCAGAAGGAAAAAGAAAAAGCCACCAAGGAGTTGGCTGAAGGCGAGGAAGAGGAAGAGGATTTACGTGAAGTAGATTATTTACAGAAGTTAGTCACTCTTGCCGTCAAATTTGATCACCATATTGGAATGTACCTCATGCCTGCTTACATTGACTGCGGCCTGAAATACGACCACAGGTTGGCTGAAAGCTATACCGTTCAGCTCACAACCATCCAGTCGTTCCTGCGCCTTCTCGATAAAGTTGATGGTGTGACCCGGGAAGAGGTAACCAAACAATGTATTTTGAACCTGCGGAACATCATCCAACTGGTTTTCAAAAATATGGTGAAGCCGTTATATAGAGAAGTGGGCCTGATGAAAAAGAAACCTAAATCTGAAAGTTTGGATAATTTCAAACAGAATTGGAATGAGAGGCTCGACGAACTTCAAAAAACCTGTGATTTTGAGTATCAGATTCTGGATGTGAAGGGGTTCCTGATAAAATAACCTCCGGTTTATTTGGGTGCCTTGTATTTCTGGCACGATAAGTTTTATGGCGTAGTGCGGAAGAGCCCCTTTCGGGGCTCTTTCCTATTTGGAGTTTAAATTTTTCCTGGTTTTGGGGAAGAGAGGTTTGTTTTGGTGGAACATAATACTGAAAACAGCGAGGGCGCTCAGGCACTGGAAGTTGTTGGTGTTGAAGAGGCTCTTCCTGAAGCGAGGCCAAAGATTGATCATAGCCAGCTTTATGTCTGGGTGGCTGATTCCGGCAATGATCGAATCCAGAAATTCGACGGCAATGGAAAATTTCTGATGTGTTTTGGGAAATCCGGCGGCACCCGGCCTCCCTATATTCCCGGTGAATTTAAGACTCCAAGTGGAGTGGCTGTGGATAAGGAGGGTTATATTTGGGTTGTCGATACGGGTTGTCACCGATTGCAAAAGTTTGATTCTGACGGAGATTTTTTTCTTGAGTTTGGCAAAGAAGGCTGGGGGCAGGAAAAATTTTACATGCCGGAGCAAATTGTCGCGGAGCCTACGGGAACCATCCTTGTGGCAGATACCTCCAACCATTGCGTCAAGAGGTACGACAGCGATGGCGAATTTATCCTTAGCTTTGGATTCGCCGGAAATTTTGATGGATTCATGAAATTCCCCGTTGGTCTGGCATTGGACCGGGAAGGTAATATTTATGTGGCCGATCGCGACAACCAGCGTATTCAGATTTTCAACGAGGATGGGCAATTTCTGTCCAAGTTCGGTGAGTATGGATTCGAGCCGGGTAGATTGAATTTCCCCACCGGCGTTGCTGTGCGTAGGGATGGCACCATCATGGTATCCGAAAAAAGCCAGAACCGAATACAGCTTTTTGACCGGGAGGGACACTCCTTGGACGTTATAGGGGAAGCGGGCAAACGCGACGGTCAGTTCAACTGTCCGGTTTCGCTGGTGGAAGACCCTTATGGATATGTGTTTGTCGTCGATACTTTGAACCAGAGAATCCAGAAGTTTGACCCGGACCTGAACTTTGTCTCCAAGTGGGGCATTGTTGGCAGGGATCCCGGGCAGTTTTATAATCCATCCGGTATTTGCCTGTCCTGGGAGCCAGACTGGGCGCCACAGGAAGAGTAGAAATTTTTAGCACCCTTGATTTTTAGGAAACCCCCTGATGATTCCAGAGAACATGATTCGTTTTTTTCGCTTGTTGATCCAACCCCTGCGGCTTGCTTTGCTGATGTTGGCAGTGTGTGTGGCAAGTTTGGCGCAAGCCGATTCTGGTAATGGCGGTGATGAGATTTTTGGCGGCCAGATTCTTTCACTCACGGAAGAAAAACCGGCACTGGCGCCTTCTAATGATCCCAGGTTCCTGGATAATAAAGATGGCACGGTCACCGACTTGAAAAAAAAGTTGATGTGGAAGAAAATTGATATCTATCAAGAAAAAAAAATTTGGATCAACTGGGATGAGTCGCAAACCTACCTGGGGAAATTTAATAAGGAAGCCTTTGCCGGTTATTCAGACTGGCGACTGCCGACTCGCGAAGAACTGGAATCTCTCTATGAAGAGGATAAAAACGTCCCATGGAAATATTATTGGACTGAAAATGTGATTCATATTGACCCCATCTTTGGTTATTCCAGTTGTTGCTTCTGGTCCAGCGAGGTTTATAAGGAAAAGTATGCATGGGGATTTAACTATATCCGGGGCAAAACATACCCCAGTATGAAAGGAGGGCCTGGCCTTTCCTTGTCTACCATCAGGCCAGTCCGGGCTATTATGGATACAGATTTGGCAGGTGTGACCAAATAGCATAATTCTGCGGGGCGAGATGAAAACGCGGGATGTTAACTTTTTCCTTCCCATGGTGTAACATTATATTGCCACCCTTTAACAGACTGGAACCCTTGACCGTGTTTGATTATGAGTGAAGACCAAAAAGAACTGGAACCCGAAAAATCCGGGGAATTACTGGAGAATGACGAAGACTTGCTTGAGCCTGAAGACTCTGAAGATTCGGAGTTTGACGAGGAGGAGGAAGAAGAGGTCGAGTTTGACCTTGAAGCCCAGGTCGAAACATTCAGGCACCAGATTGAGGAAGACCCGGATAACTGTGTTCATTATTATAACTTGGGCGAAGCCCTCTCTGAGTTAGGCCAGATGGATGAAGCCCGGGAATCTTTTGAGCAGGCCTTGTTGTTGGATGGCAATCAGGAATTCAGCGCCATTATTCATTTTGGTATCGGCAACCTTTATTACCACCAGTTGATGTCAGGGGTTCAATCCACAGTGGTAAAAAGTTCTGTCGGCCTGCATTCTGCCCACAAGAAGATGAATACGATTTCTTCGGTAAATGAAGACGATTATGCTGTCCCTCTGCGCGAGTTTGAGGCGGCTGTCAAGGATATCCCGAAGTTGAAGGCGGATGAGGAAATTGTCGACTATATCAGCAAAAACGCTCCTCAACAAATTGCTACGGTTTATTACAAGTGGGCTTCAGACTTGTTTGACAAAGCCCGGCAGATTGAGAACTATGGCGATGAAGTCAAAGATATCAAGCAGGGGCTGAGGCACCTGAAAAAAACCGTTGATATCGATCCTAATCACACCCAGGCCAACCTGATGATCAAATATGGAAAAAAAATGATTCAGGAAGGCTACAGCATCTATGATGAGTACGGGTTTGTGGCTAAGGAAATCCCGGGGGCCGGGTAAATTTTTGTTGGGAGTATATGATGTCAAATTTAGATGATTTGATCCGGGACCGATTGAGTAAGGACGGGCAGGTGTTGAGCTTAAAGGCTCAATTCTTGAGAGAGGTGGGCGCGAAAGAGTTGGCCCGGAATGAAACCATGAAGGGTGTCCGGGCTTTGGATCTTTCGCAGAACAGCATTGGAGATGAAGGGGTCAAGGCCCTTGCCGAATCGACAATGTTCGCCAATTTAAGAACTCTCAACCTGGCTTCAAACAGTATCAGTGACGTGGGGGCCAAATATCTCGCGACCTCAAAAAATTTGACCAGCCTTCGCAGTTTGCAGTTGGTGGTGAACGATATTTCCGAGGATGGTGAAAAGGTCCTCAGAAACTCTACGGATTTGGTAAAGCTCACATCATTGAAGTTCAGGGTTTAGCGGTCATAAAAAGTATAATATTGGCAGGGGCGGGGCCTTGGCCGGGCTGGAAGTTCAGTATTTCTTGCCCTGTAGTATGTTGATATTTAATGAGTTACCTGCTCTGCTCCAGGCTTGACATTAAAGTCTTGACTTCCTATGAGGCTTTTGATACTTTCAGGCCACCCTAGCTAGACCAAAAGGTTTTGCGGGGGGAAGTCCGTCGTTTTAAAGGAAGTTTGAAATGCCGGGACTTAAGGAATTGAGCACGAATCGCCGAAGAGGTTGATGAAATTAAATAGAGTTCTCAGGTTGTTTAAAGTTTTATCTTTTAATTAAGCTTCGAAAGGGGGAGCACATGAGAAAGACCGTTGTTGCATTACTGGCAGTGTTTTTTGTATTTTCCGTGTCTGTTGCCAGCGCGAACGTATCAACTGTAAAAGCTGGAAGCAAAGCCACTTGTCTCAATGCTAGCTGGGTTATTGAGAATTTGAGCGAGACGGATGAAACCAAAGTGAATGTTCACCTTGGAAAGCATGCTTATGGTTGGGACATGAATTTTGACAGAGATCTTGAACCCGGTGGATTCCTGGCCAACTCTCTGGAACTCAAAACTGTTTTCACTAACAACGGACCGGGCGACATTAGTTTGAACTGTCAAGCTCACCGCGTTGAAAGTGCTAGCCGTGTTGACTGGAAAAAGGATGCTGGTTCTTCCAAGACCTATCAGACCAACTACCATTTGGACCATGTCCGGCCTGGAACGTACATTGAGCCAGGTTTGGGTCAGCCTTTGGGTACCGAGCGCGGACTTTTCAGTCAGACCGGTAATGCCGCTGGTGGTACAGTTGGAGAAGCAAACCGCTAGACCTTGATTTGGTTTTTATGCCGGGGGGCTTGGCCCCCCGGCTTTTTTTTTTGGATTTTATCTGGCAGGAATAATAAAATGGAATTATTCCTTGAATTTGCAATAGGACAATTATGGGCGAAAACAGGTATGTGGATAATGGGGACGGTACGGTGACGGACACCCTGACCCAGTTGATGTGGAAGAAGAATGACTCCTATCTG